>JANYCO010000338.1 GCA_025360235.1 Cytophagales bacterium | reverse complement strand
AGATGCGGCACCAGGAAACCTTTTGTACAACAAAATAGGCGATCCATTATTTCCAGGAGCCCCAAACAATAATCATATGTATATTGATTTAACCCCTGCGGAAATAACAAAAATAAACATCGAATCTACAGCCCTAGGTCAAACAGTTGACACATATATTCGAAACAAATATTTCCGGGATCAAAATGGTAAAGACATAGATTTCTTGTATTTCAAATATTTGATTAATGTAGAAAGAAATCTTGGGGTTTATACTCCTAAATGGGAATATGTGAGCGGTTATGCCAGAATTGATTTTGTAACAAGCCCTCCAAGTATTTTTAACAATAGGCTAAGATTTTTAGTAAAGGAGGTTGAAGTTTTTGATAATATCCCTTTGCCAGGGCAAACACTAAATCCAATGTCTATGGCAGGAATAAATTTTATAAAAAAATACATGCCAAGGGTTGCGTTTGATAATAACCAAGATCCATTTTCAAGTTTTGGAAGCAATATTTTAGCGCTTGCAAAAGGAATTAAATCTGCCTTTACACCATTAGTGCAGTTTTTTAAAGGTGGGATTTCGAATGCTTTAAAACTATCACGAGCTTCTCAAAAGTTTGCACCAGGAAGATCTTTCGTTAGATTATATTCAAGAGATCAATTTAAAAAAGGAGGAGGTAGCAGAGTTAAACAACTTACATTAATTGATAATTGGTCTACGCAAAGCGGAAACCCTTTGAACAACACTTCTACATATGGACAGGTTTATGATTATGTAACAAAAGGCGCGGATGGTAGAATCATAAGTTCAGGGGTTGCAAGTTATGAGCCTTTAATGGGTGGTGATGAAAATCCATTCAAGAAACCCGTGTTTTATTCTGAGAAACACATTTTAGCCCCTG
Organism: Cytophagales bacterium; assembly: GCA_025360235.1. Classification (GTDB taxonomy): domain Bacteria; phylum Bacteroidota; class Bacteroidia; order Cytophagales; family Cytophagaceae; genus JANYCO01. Next base: position 2,672 of record JANYCO010000338.1, on the reverse strand, counting down.
ATGATGATTTTTATCAGGAAGAGCCGTATGGGGAGGCTATGTTTCCCGGACCATCAGTTGGTTATAGCAGGGTTACAGTTAGAAATTTAGAAAGAACTCAGGGGGGATTATATGTTAGCAGGCATGGAACCGGAGCTATGGTGCATGAGTTCTATACCGCTAAAGATTTTCCAACCATGACGGATAGAACAGATTGCAAAAAGGAAAGACATAAACCAAATCCAATTGCTAAATTTTTAAAATTTGTTGTGAGAGATTATATGACCACAAGTCAGGGCTACCAAGTTGTTTTAAATGACATGCATGGTAAACAAAAAGCACAATGGGTTTATAAAGAAGCGGACCCCAATTTTACAGACCCTAATTATATAAACGCCAGTGTTTATTTAAATAATCCTAAACTTAAAGTGATTGATGCATATTCCGGAAACAATTTTATTTCAGGAATTGAATATAAATATAAACGCAACTTGGATCAACTCACAAATGATGCACCTGTAATTGAAAAGACGGGACAAATCTCGAATGCAATGATAGGTGTTGATTATGATATGGTGGTAGATACAAGAGAAAGCCAAACTATAACCAGAACCGGATCTATTGGGGTAAATTTAGATGGATTCCTAATTGCAATTTTTCCAGGTTTTGTTCCGACGGTTTGGCCGGGATACAGTCAGGAAAAAATAAGATATAGATCATCTGTTGTAACAAAAGTGTTATATAGATATGGATTATTAGATGAAACAATTGCGTATGATAATGGAGCAAGTGTTAAAACTAAAAACACTTTATGGGATGCGGAAACCGGTGAAGTTCTATTAACAGAAACAGTTAATAATTTTGATGATGCTATTTATAATTTAACGTATCCATCGCACTGGTCTTATGATAGAATGGGAAGCGCTTCAAAAAATATTGGGGCTGCAACTTTAATTACGGGCGGAAACGTAGCTAATACAAGCATTTTAATTATAGGAGATGAAGTATTATTGAGTGGAACCACAAAAGGTTGGGTAAAGTCAATTTCACCCTCCGTTCAAATAATAAACTCTTCCGGAAATCCTATTAATCTTAATAGTCATAGTAGTATACAGGTATTTCGATCAGGAAATCGTAACCAACAGAGTTTACCGATTGCAAAAGTAGCCTCCTTAGTAAATCCACTTGTCACGGTTGGAAATGCAACTAATATTACTTTGAGCAATTCAAGTAAAGTAGTTAATTCAAGTGCGGCTGAATTTAAAGATGAATGGGGAATATTTTGTAGTTGCGGTATTACAGCTACCTCGGTTGTGAATCCTTTTTTAACAGGTCAAAAAGGAATTTGGAGACCGGCTGTAAATTATGTCTATTTAACTGGCAGAGAACAAAGTAAAACGAATGGAAATAGCAATTTAAGAAAGGATGGACCTTACTCAACTTTCATTCCGTTTTGGACCCCAACTAATGCAAACCCAAATAACAATTGGAATAAAACAACGGATCCGGCATGGCAATTCACCACTAAGATGACTAATTATAGTCCTTTTGGTTTTGAAATTGAAAACCAAGATGCGTTGGGCAGAAGTTCTTCGGCTATTTATGGATACGGCAATAATTTACCAATTGCTGTTTCATCTAACGCCAAATACAGTCAAATTGGTTTTGATGGCTTTGAAGATTATGATTACAATAATCCATGTGAAGACGACCATTTTAGTTATATTAAATATTACAATGGAGGACCTGTTGTGTATGATAAATTATTAAATAATTATGTAACAAAACCCCTTTCGCAAAATCAGAAATTTTCTCATACAGGGAGAAAATCTATTAAAGTAAATATAGGAGCCGTATTTAGTATGACAAATGCTTTGCCTCCTTGTACAAATAACGCTCCAATTATTTATTAAACTAGTAAAAATGAAAAAACTCATTATAATTATTTTATTTTTTGCTTTAAATGAAAAGATAACTGGACAGGTTTCAACCTTGCAAATAAAAGATCTGGTTTTAATTCCAACTACCGATACCATATCAAATCATTCTGATTCTTCAAATAATGCCCCTAAGTATTATACTTTGATTGCAAAAATTAATCAGATTTCTTTTTCTAAAAAAATCTACTTCCTTTTGGGAACTGCGGTAAATTTGGAAGACGTACTAAATGTTACTGGGGTTATACAAAGTAGTGCAAGTAGTGATGGATCGAGTGTAAATTATTCCATAAGATACAATGGGCAAGATTATAATTTTGAAAACTATACTATAGTAATGCGTATTCCTGCACCACCGGGAAGTTCAAACAATAGTTTAGTAGTAACATTTTATGCCGAAGACAATAGCGGACATTTTACCGATAAATTATATTTTTATTTAAATCCGTAACTCATTATGAAATATTTTAAAATACTATTTATTTCCTTTTTAATAATTGTCGGTAATTCGAAAGCTGCAACTTTTGTAGTAACTACAGATGTGGATCCCGTTAATCCCTTTAATCCTCCGGTTGGCACCTTACGTTGGGCAATTGAACAGGCTAATTTGAATGCTGGGGCAGATAATATTGTATTTAATATACCAGGCATGGCACCTAGGATAATAAATCTAAAATCTAATTTACCACTAATAACCGAAACAATTTTTATTGATGGGAATACTCAACCTGCAAACGGATATTCTGGTAATGAAAA
>JANYCO010000327.1 GCA_025360235.1 Cytophagales bacterium | reverse complement strand
TGGAAGCCCTGAATAAATCCATCCGGGTAGATCCATTCTGCCAAATAGATTTGGTTTGCTGGTCTGGATGCAGCCTGTACTCAATCAAAGGTTCATTGATGAATTTCAGTTTATTGCAACTGGCCATTTTCAGTCCGATCCATTGATCGTGCAGCATCAATCTATTGCCGGGAAATGGAAGGATATGATTAAGTGCATTTTTTTTAAAAGCCAGGCAGGCCCCTGTAACAACGTTTCTGAATAAAAGCAAATACCGGAAAAGGTCGAATCCTGTTTTTTCTAAAAGGCCTCCTTTAAATTGTAAAAGTTCCCATAGGGTTTTGTTAAGAGAATCCGATTTCTCGTCTACCAGTTCCGCGTTTGAAAATACAGCTTCGCAGTCTCCATTTTCATTAAAAAAACGAATCATCTTTTCTACCTTATCTGTTTGCCATATATCATCCTGGTCTGCAAGAAATATATAGTCACCGGAACAAAGGGCAATAGCCTTTTCAAAATTATTTACCACTCCTATATTTGTCTTATTATAATGAACTTTAAAAAGGCTTGAATAGGTCGCTTCATATTGTTTCAAAATATCCACAGTTCCATCTGTTGAACCATCATCACATACCACAATTTCATCCACCGGTATCCGCTGCTCAAGAATACTTTCTATCTGTGGCTTTAAAAACCGTTCACCATTGTAAGTACAAAGAGCAACAGATATTTTCATTTGCGAAAGGTGGTATTCAATTTAGCAGCTATTTCACTTTCGCAAGGGAAAGTTTCTTAACAAGTAATCAAATTAATATTTGATAAGGTCCCAAAAAAAAATCATCTCTTTTCCTTTGACCCATAACTTAAACAACGTCAATTTTCTTTTGAAGAAGGGATATTTTTTTAAATAGATTAGAAAACCTCTTTTTCTTTCTTCCGTTATCTCTTTTAAAAACAGATTGTTTATTTTAAATCCGTTTTCAATAAGTTCCTGAATTGCCTCATATCTTCTTCTCCAATGTTTATAATAATCAAAGGGGTATAAATCAGCTCTTTTTTCCATAAAACTGGCTCGTATTTTATTCTTTTCTCCCCGGTTGTCCCATAAATATTTTGTTTGCTGATCGTCATGCATTCTGTATTTAATTAAGGGTTCATTCAGATAATGCATTCGCCCATATTCTGCTAATTTCATTCCTATCCATTCGTCATGCCACATATTTTTAATATATCTAAAAGGTAATATTAATTTTTTTGACTCACTTCTAAGAGCTAAACAATTACCCGCAATCACATTGCCGTATAGAAGCATAAACCTAAAAAGATTTAGTGACCTTTTTTCTAACCCGGTGTCATGAAAGTCAAGCAACTCCCACAAAGTTTTATTTAATAGATCTCCTGATTCATTTATGAAAAAAGCATTCGTAAAAAGACCATAGATATCTGGGTTATTTTGAAAAAAAAGAACGCATTTTTCAACCTTGCCGAGATTCCATTCATCATCCTGGTCAGAAAGAAAAATTAGATCTCCTGTACATAAACTGATTGCCTTTTCAAAATTTTTAACAACACCTATATTTTCTTTATTGTAATAAACAGTTATTAGACCTCCGTATCTGGTTTCATACTCTTTCAATATACAGCGCGTATTATCTGATGAATTATCATCACAAATAATAATTTCATCTACCGGAGTCCACTGACGAAGAATACTTTCTACTTGCAACCTTAAAAAACGCTCACCATTGTAAGAGCATAATGCAACTGATATTTTCATATAAGGGAGCCGAAATTTATATTTAAATGAAGATCATTTTCGAGACAAAAATGATCTTATGTACTGCAATGGCAATAATAATATTTTCCCTAAACGATAACTTCTGGAATCTAATATAACCTCATACATTTTCTTATACCGGGCTATTTCGTTGTGAAGTGTAGAATCTACTGCTGCTGATTCAAAAAAAGAATTGTTTTGCGTTTTGAGAAGCCTGTTGCTTGCAACAATGATTAAATATTCAGGCAAGTCAATATTTTTATCCAAGGCTACTTCGTTATAGTCTCCTTTATAAATTTTTAAGCCATAATCAAATTCATCAGCCCTATAAATGATTCCCCCTTTCACAATCCCCTGTCTATACAAAACAATGTTCGAAAAATATTTACCGACTAACTCTGTAAACTCACTATCATATAGTTCTTTAACGTGAAATTCATTACGGTAACCAGTTAAATCTGAATAAAATTTTTTGTTTGGTGTCGAAATAATAAAAATCCCATCCTCTTTCATTACTCTTCTGCATTCTTGTATCATTTGCTCATGTTCAGTCAGGTGTTCTAAAGTTTCAAAACTTACTACCACATCAACTTCTCCGTCGAGCAAAGGAATATTGGTCGCATTACCTTCTATGAATTTAGTATTGACTTGCCTGTATTCATTTCTGGAATGCTCAACTGCGTCTGCTGAAAGATCTACTCCATATACAAATGCTGCATTTTTGGAAAGCAAATTGCTCCCAAATCCTTCGCCAGATGCTATATCCAGAACAACTTTACCTTCCGTATACTGCCTCGCAAATGCATAACGATGCAAATGTTCAACCATTATACTGCGATAGACTTTTGAGCTTAAACGTTCACCCGTTTGTTTTAACATAGAAGTAATTAATTGACTGAAATAATTTGGATAATATTTTTTTGCACCGGCTAAAGATGTGATCGCAACACCGCTTGCGTCGCACTCTTATACGTTCATCAATATTATTCGGCGATACAAAGGAGGCTTTACAATGAAGGTTGCTGCTATTCAAAAAAACAGGCCAGGCATTAACCAATTGCCTTTTGTATTTTTATTTCAACTGCACAAATATTTTTGAAAGTATCACGCAATAATTTTGGGCCGGAAAAAAAGTAAATCATTTTTAAAAAAAGGCGGCTTGGCATAAAATAATGGACTGATATAACATGCAGCATATCTTTTTTACTGACCTCCTTGTTAGCGACCAAATACCTGTATTCCCATATCCTTACGGATCTTCTCTTTTCTTTTGCGAGGCTTGCTGATGTGGTTTTTATCTCCTGCAATAATTGCAACATTTGCAGCATAGAAGTCGCTTTATTATGAGTGGATTGTGCACTATGTTTCCGGTAACCACCCATAATATCCGGTACACTTACAAAACAGGCATCATTAAGCAATAGTCTAATCCAAAGATCATAATCTTCTCCATATTGTGTTGTGTCACTCTCCCTAAATCCACCGGCTGCAAGTAGCGGTTGCTTTTTTACCAGCACTGTTAATAAAGGAATTTTATTCCCGCTTAAAAAAGAAGCCACAGCTTCTGTTCCTTTATAAACAGCGTGCCCAACACCCCACTCGCCTCCTGTCTCTTTATTCTCATCATTAATGAACAGTGCATTGGAAAAAACAAGGTCAGCGGCTGTCTCCTGAATAATCTTTAGCTGTTGTTCAAGTTTGCATGGCAGCCAAATATCATCCGCATCCAGAAAAGCAATTAAATCTCCGTTTGTGTTTTTTATACCCGTATTCCTAGCTTTTCCCTGTTTACTATTTGGTTGAAAAAAATACTTTATCCGTGCGTCTTTAACAGTAAAATTATTTATAATGCCTGCCGTGTCATCAGTTGATTCATCATCCACTACTATTAATTCCCAGTTGGAATAGGTTTGCTGAATAACACTGTCTATGCTTTCCCTAATATACTTTGCTGCATTATAAGCTGGCATTATAACAGAAATCAATCCACTGTTTTCCATTGACTGCTCTGTACCATTTGTTTGATTTTTATCATTTGTCAAAATTATTCAATAACTGATTTATTCTGTTTATCCCAAATTTTGCAGTAGAAATTTTTTGAGCCCGGCAGCAGGTTTTTATAGCATCGTTCCTTGCGTCGCACACTTGTACT
>JANYCO010000281.1 GCA_025360235.1 Cytophagales bacterium | reverse complement strand
CGGTGGGTAACTATGCACGGTTTTGCCCTAAACATAAATACCGATCTTACGTATTTTAACAATATAATCCCCTGTGGGATTCCCGACAAGGCTGTAACCTCTATGGCTCAGGAACTAGGAAAAAATATAGAGCTGCCCGAAGTCGAAGAAAAAATAAAAAATTATCTGTGTGAATTATTTGAGATGAAAATTAGTTTAACTGTCTAAAGTAATTTGTAAATTTAGTTAGTATGAAAAAGGACATCCCATTTTTACCGGTTGAAGGTGTTTGTATAGCAGTAAGTCGGTATATTGAATCGACAGAACATATCCTTTGGAAAGTGTTTCTGATTAACAGAAACAACTACGCCATTCAAAATGTTTTTATCCGATCAAAAGGATACGGATTTGACAAAGAAGGAGAAAAACAGGAAACCTCTACCCTTCGTCACCATCTACCGGAAGTAGCTTCCGGAGACTATGCGCTTATAGAACCAATTGATCCAAATGTATTCCATCTAAACAATGAATATTGGGTAAGCTATTTTGTAGACAATCAGGTCTACGATAAAAAATTTATATTCGTACCCGATACCATTGTAGAGACCAACTTGATTTTCATCCCACAAATAAACATGGAGGGAATACTTCATATTTAAATCTGAATGTTAAGTTATGAATTATGAATTGTTCTACTTAACTTTACATACTATAGAAATTATGAATTCTTAATGTTGAGTTAAGAATTCATTTAATTAGTGACGACTTTTTTTAATTTTTTTCTTTTAACTAAAAATTCATACCTCATAATTTAAAATTTTTCTCTATGTCCAATTTTTTTGTTCCCCTAAAAAATATTCTATTTATTGATATCGAAACAGCTTCCTGCTTTCAATCCTACAACGATCTAGGCGTGCGTATGAAGAAGGCATGGAACCATAAGGCTTCCCTGATAAACCCGGAAAAAGATCCTTCTGAAATCTACTTTTCAAAAGCCGGCATTTATGCAGAATTTGGAAAGGTGATTGCTATAAGTGTTGGGTTCTTCTTTACAGACGAAAATAAGAGGGTTAGTTTTAAAGTAAAATGTTTTTCCGGCCATAACGAAGAAACTATTCTACGTGGATTCATACAACTTATCGAGACTAAATACAAAAATAAACGACTTGTCTTTTGCGCCCACAACGGAAAAGAGTTTGACTACCCCTACCTTTGCCGAAGAATTTTGATTAATGGTTTAGACCTTCCGAAACACCTTAACCTCACGGGGAAAAAACCCTGGGAAGTTGACCATCTAGACACACTGGATATGTGGAAATTTGGTGATCGAAAGAATTATACTTCGCTTGATCTTCTCACTGCCTTGTTTGACATTCCCGGAAGCAAAAACGATCTGGATGGAAGCAGGGTAAATGAAGTATATTATCTGGAAAAGGGGATCGAGAGGATCGCAAACTATTGTATGGAAGACGTGATAGCAACCGCTCAATTATATTTAAAGCTTCATAATAAGCCACTTATCGAAGCTGAAAATATTGTTAAAATTTAATATCACCAAAACAGCAACTTGTGCCCGTAAAATTATACTCCCAAAGGGTTAAAACCTCAATTTTTTTCTTATTTTTGGTAGTTAAGCTGATAGTGTTTGAAAGATAATAATTTAAATAGCGACAATGATTTTCTACTGGAGGTAAAAAACCTTGTAACAGTTTTTAAAACCGAAGGTTCTGAAGTAACTGCCGTAGATGACATTAGTTTTAAAATTAAACGGGGAGAGACTATTGGAATAGTAGGCGAATCTGGTTCGGGTAAATCTGTGACCGCTTTGTCTATTATGAAATTAATACCTAACCCTCCGGGACAGATTGCGAGCGGGAACATTTTTTTCAATTCGCCGAGCAAAGGCATCCTTGATTTAGCAAAACTTTCTGAAAAAGAAATGCAGTTTGAAAGAGGCAATGAAATAGCCATGATATTTCAGGAGCCTATGACCTCTCTTAATCCTGTATATACTTGTGGTAATCAGTTAATGGAAACTATTCTTATTCATAAGCAAGCAAACTATGAAGAAGCCAAAAAACTTACGTTGGAGTTATTTGAAAAAGTAGAACTCCCACGTCCTGAAGATATTTTCTATTCTTACCCACATGAAATTTCAGGTGGACAAAAACAAAGGGTAATGATAGCAATGGCAATGAGCTGTAACCCCTCTTTGCTTATTGCCGACGAACCCACTACAGCACTTGATGTAACTGTACAAGCAAAGATCCTCGACCTCATGCGTCATTTACGTGATGAAAACGACATGTCCATTATGTTTATCACTCATGATCTTGGGGTAGTAGCAGAAATTGCAGACAAAATTGCGGTGATGTATCATGGGAAAATTGTAGAACAGGGCCCCGTTTTCGAAATATTTTCTAACCCGCAACACCCCTATACAAAAAGCTTGTTGGCCTGCCGTCCGAGACTGGATATAAAATTAAAAATACTTCCCGTAGCTACAGACTTCATGAATGTAGACATTGAAGGGAAATTTACAGAGCGAGTAGTACAAGAACAAAAATATTCTTCTGTAGGCGAGGCTATCCTATTCAACTTTACAGACGAGGATGAAATAAACGAGCGAAATGCTTTCCTTGCTACACAGCCTCCGCAACTGGAAATAAAAAATCTGAAAATGTATTTCCCAATTAAAAGAGGGATTTTTGGAAAACCTAAAGACTTTGTAAAGGCGGTAGACGATGTAAGCTTTAGCGTTTACCCTGGAGAAACAATTGGTCTTGTGGGTGAATCAGGCTGTGGCAAAACAACTCTTGGACGAGCTATTTTGAGATTAGTTGAGCCAACTTCAGGCAGTATTACGTTTGAAGGAAAAGACATTACCCATATTCATAAAGAGGATTTACGAAAACTGAGAAAAGATATCCAGATCATTTTTCAGGACCCTTATTCTTCTTTAAATCCGCGGATGACAATAGGTGAAGCTATTATCGAACCAATGAGGGTAAATCATATTTACGAATCTGATTTTCATAGAAAAAAACACACCATAGAACTTTTGGAAAAAGTAAACCTGTCCAAAAGACATTTCGAACGATACCCTCATGAATTTTCAGGAGGCCAGAGACAAAGGGTCTGTATAGCAAGAGCACTGGCTTTAAATCCTAAGTTTATCATTTGCGATGAATCTGTTTCGGCACTCGATGTATCCGTTCAGGCACAGGTATTAAATTTATTAAACAAACTAAAAGAAGAATTTAACTTCACTTATATTTTTATTTCACACGATCTTTCGGTCGTAAAATTCATGTCAGACAGGATCATTGTCATGAACAAAGGGAAGATAGAAGAGCTTGGCTATGCCGAAGACATCTACAACAATCCCACTTCCGAATACACTCAACGTTTGATCAGCGCTATTCCTAAAGGCAATCTCGACGATATCCGACGAGCACAGTTTATAAGGAACAATAATACTCTTAGAAAATAATTCATGAAAAATAACAACAACACAAAAGACACTGACTTTTTACGCGAAAAACTTATTACTTTTTTCAACAACAGTAAAAAAAATGCTTTCTCGATGAAAGATCTGGTAAAAAAACTAGGGCTTAAAAGAAAAGAAACTCAAGACAGTTTAGAAAAAGAACTAAACCTGCTGGTAAAACAAGGCAAGATTTCCCACCTGAAAAACGGACTTTACAAAACGAACCAATCCGGAGAAACCAATTTTATAACCGGAAGAGTGGACCATGTAAGTCCCCGTTTCGCTTATGTAATTCCACAGGAATCTACGGAAGGAGATATCTGGATCGACAACCGATTTATGAACGGCGCCATTGACGGCGATATCGTAAAAGCTCAGGTATTTGACTCTTCAGGGAAATTCAAAAAAGAAAAACACTTAGAAGGAAAGATCATTGAAGTAGTAGAACGAAAAAGAACAGAATTTGTAGGTACGATTGAAATCTCTCCAAAATTTGCCTTCGTAATTCCAGACAACAAAAAAATACACTTCGATATTTTTATCCCTGGCAATGCATTAAACAATGCAACACACAGACAAAAAGTAATAGCGGAAGTTACAGAATGGCCAGACGATGGACAAAAACCTGTAGGAAAAATTAAAGAAGTCTTGGGCAATGCAGGTGATAACAACACCGAAATGCACGCCATCATGGCGGAGTATGGCTTACCGTTTACTTTCCCTGAAAGCATCGACAAAGCTGCCAATCAAATAGAGGAAGAAATCACCAAAGCAGAAATAAGCAAAAGAAGAGATTTCCGAAACATCACCACCTTCACTATTGACCCTGTAGACGCCAAAGATTTTGACGATGCCATTTCCGTTCAAAAACTTAACAATGGCAATTACGAAATAGGTGTACACATTGCCGATGTAACGCACTACATAAGACTTGGTACGCTCCTTGAAAAAGAAGCGTACCTACGTGCTACATCTGTCTATCTTGTAGACAGATGTGTGCCAATGCTTCCTGAAAAACTTTCCAATGGATTATGCTCCCTTCGTCCTAACGAAGACAAACTTACCTTCTCTGCTGTTTTCGAAATGACCGAAAGTGGAAAGCTCATGAACCAATGGTTTGGAAAGACCATTATTCACTCTATCCGAAGATTTTCTTATGAAGAAGTTCAGGAAGTAATCGAAACTCAGGTAGGCGACCATAAAGAAGAAATTCTTTTACTGGACAGATTAGCAAAAATTCTTCGTAAAGACAGATTTAAAAAAGGCTCGATTAGTTTCGAGACCATTGAAATAAAATTCAAACTTGACGAAAATGGAAAACCGCTTGGTGTCTTTCCTAAAATAAGAGTAGACGCTCATAAACTCGTGGAAGACTTCATGTTGCTGGCTAATAAAAAAGTGGCGGAACATGTTTATAACATGAAGAAAGGTGAAGACAAAAATACGATGGTCTATCGTACACACGACAATCCTAACCCTGATAAATTAAAATCACTAGCTACTTTTGCTGCAAGGTTTGGGCATAAATTAAATGTACTTGACGATACGGCCATTGCTGGAGCGTTGAACAAACTTACCGAAGACGTAGAAGGAAAACCGGAACAAAACGTATTACAAGGTCTTGCGATCCGTTGCATGGCCAAAGCTAAATACACCACCGAAGCCGACCCACACTTCGGATTGGCGTTCCAACATTACACCCACTTTACTTCTCCGATTCGTCGTTACCCGGATATGATGGTACACCGACTACTTTCGCATTATCTGGATGGTGGAAAATCTGAAGACAAACATTTGTTTGAAGAGAAATGCAACCATTCTTCTGAAAGAGAAAAAATGGCCGCTGATGCTGAACGTGCTTCGATCAAATACAAACAAGTGGAGTTTATGTCGAGCATGACCGATAAAGTGTTTGACGGAATTATTTCCGGAATGATTGAAACAGGTATGTTTGTAGAAATAGTTGAAACCAAATGCGAAGGCATGGTACGTCTCAGCGAACTAAGTGATGACTTCTATGAAGTAGATCTTGACAATTTCCGCATTGTTGGAAAAAGACAGAAAAAAATATACACCCTTGGTGACACAGTACAAGTCCAGGTTAAGAAAACAGATCTTGCCAGAAGAACGATAGACCTTGAATTAATAACTAACAAGAAAATTTCCGAATAAACCAATTTATGATACTAACGATTGACAGAGCATTAAAATTAATTGAAAAAGAAATTGCCGCTCTAGATTTTGGCAAAGAGCCTAAAGAACTCTACGATCCAATTTATTATATTATGGCCATTGGCGGCAAAAGAATGCGGCCATTATTGGCCTTGCTTTCGCACAACCTTTTCTCAGACAAAACAGAGAATATAACAAAACCTGCAGCAGCTATTGAAGTGTTTCACAACTATACACTGGTGCACGACGATATTATGGATAATGCTCCTCTTCGTAGAGGAAATGCTACCGTTCATGAAAAATGGAGTGCGAATGTTGCCATCCTTGCAGGAGATGTAATGCAGATCAAATCTACTGAATTGATGATGACAGTAGACGATAAAATTTTAAGGAGAACGTTAGAGCTATTTAATTCTACCGCCACGGAGATCTGCGAAGGCCAGCAATATGATATGGACTTTGAGAAAAGAGAAAAAGTTACGCTCGAAGAATATATTGAGATGATCCGTATGAAGACTGCTGTACTTCTTGGTTTCTCTTTGGAACTGGGAGGATTGGTAGCGGGCACAAGCGAAAAAAACATAACGCTGCTTCGTGAGTTTGGTGTTAGCATGGGCATTGGCTTCCAACTTATGGATGACCTGCTTGATGTATATGGCGACATGAGCAAATTTGGCAAAACTGTAGGAGGTGATATTATAGCCAACAAAAAAACATATTTATTGATCACGGCTTTACAGAAAGCGAAAGGCGCTGAAGCAAAAAAATTAAAAGAACTTTTGGGATCAAAAACAATCGGTCCACTTGACAAAGTAAAAGAGGTAACGGAAATTTATAACAAACTTGAAATTAAAACTTTCACGGAGTTGAAAATAAATGAATATTTTGATTTGGCTTTTAAAAAATTAAATAAGCTAGACGCGCCACTTCACAAGAAAGCGGTTCTAAAAGATTTCGCCAACAAATTAGCACAACGTGAAAATTAACATTGATCATTATTTAAAATTAATATGAATTTTTTTGAAAAATTAAAACTCAAATGGCAAATTACCAGTAACTGGCAATTGTTGGTCATTTGTATTGTATTTACAATTACCGGCTCTACTTCTGCCTGGGCTACAGCTCCGTT
>JANYCO010000267.1 GCA_025360235.1 Cytophagales bacterium | reverse complement strand
ACCTTCTTTTCAAAATGTCCTAATTAGTTAATCTGTTAAAAGTAATAAAATAATGACTACTTTCTCAATCACGCTACTTAGATTATATTTATACTTCTGTAAATCAATTATTTGCAAAATATTTTTAAAAATAAACTATGGAAACTTTTTTAACATCAAAAGTTTCCATAGTTTTACATCGAAATTATTATGGAGTCTAAAGATATCATATTAAAAGGAGCGCTGGATTTATTCCTCCGATACGGAATAAAGAGCATCACCATGGACGATATTTCGCGTGCATTGAGTGTTTCCAAAAAAACCATTTATCTCTATTTTGAAGACAAGGATATATTGGTATGTGAAAGTGTAAAAGCCTTTACGAATTTCCAGAGAACTGTGCTCACCAAAATAAGCGAAGAAGCCAAGGATGCAGTGGATGAACTGATCCGCATATCGGAATATATGAGAACTAATGTTTGCAACATCAATCCAAGTTTGCTTTACGACATCAAGAAATACCATCCAAAAGCCTGGAATATCTTTCTGGATTACAGAAGAGAATTTCTGGAAAAAACTATACGGGATACTCTTACGCTGGGCATAACCGATGGATTTTTCAGACCAAACATGGATACCAGAATTGCTGCCCGACTAAGAATGGAAACAGGAGAAATGGGTTTCAACACAGACCTTTTCCCTTTATCGGAATTTGAGACGCCAAAAGTTCAGATGGAATTATTCGAACATTTTGTTTATGGAATCTGCACAATAAAAGGACACAAATTAATTAACAAATACAAACAAATACATGAAGAGGACTAATACTTTTTTTATGAAAACAGGATTACTGACCGCCTTAATGGTGGCACTGACTATCGGCCTAAGCAGCGCACAGACCGATAGTAGCTATACGTTGCAGCAATGTATAGATTATGCACTTAAAAATAGTTCCAATATCCAAAATGCGGATTTGGACATTATTATTGCTAAAGCAAGAGTGGGAGAATATAGATCCCTTGGATTACCACAGGTAAATGGTCAACTCCAGATTGTAGATAATCCTATGCTACAAAGAATGTTCCTTAGAAATGGGGGATTTTATACTAATCCAACTTTTCCGATAGGCCAAACTATTGCTGTTCCAAATTTATTTCAACAGCGAACATCAGGAGATGCAAATGCAACTGCCACTCAACTAATCTTTAGTGGGTCTTATTTTGTTGGACTTCAAGCAGCCAAAGCACTTGTAGACCTATCGAACAAAAGTTCAAATCTAAGTAGAACCCAAGTTGTAGAAAACGTAAACAAAGCTTTTTACATGGTAGTAATCAACAGAGAACGAATCGCTATTCTCGATGCCAATATAACAAGACTTGATAGTCTGGTGAAACAAACTAAAGCAATGCAGCAGCAGGGATTTGTTGAAAATATAGATGTCAACAGACTAGAAGTTTCTTACAACAATTTATTGACAGAAAGAGAAAAATTTCAAAACATAATTGACCTTTCTACCCTATTACTAAAATTTCAAATGGGTTACGAAGTAAATAAAGACATCAATCTTAACGGAAGTATAGACGATCTGAGAAAAGCGGAAAATGCAACTACTGGCGCCACTGTAAACTACGACAACAGAATTGAATATGGATTATTAATGACTCAAAAGAAACTGGAATTATATAATCTAAGAAATTTCAGAGTAGGGTACTTACCAACAGTATCCGCTTTTGGCACTTTAGGTACAATAAGAATGGATAAAAACATTAGTGAAGTATTTAAAAACACCTGGTACCAATACAACAGATGGGGAGTAACCGTTAGTGTGCCTATTTTCGACAGCTTTGGCAAACACTATAAATCACAACAATCAAAAATTGCAATTAAGAAATTAGATAATAGCATTTCGAATTTTGAAGAAATAGCAGACATGCAAGTAAAGCAATCTGAAATTGCAATGAAAAACGCTTTAAAGTCTTTAGATATTCAAAAGAAAAATGTAGAATTGGCCACCGAGGTTTCAAGAGTTTCTAAAATAAAATACCAAGGAGGCGTTGGTTCAAACATAGAAGTTGTAAATGCTGAAAGTGCCTACAAAGAAGCTCAAACAAATTATTATAATGCTTTGTACGATATGATGATCGCTCATATAGATTATCAAAAAGCTTTAGGGATTTTATACAATCAAAAATAATTAAACTACTCAATTTATAAAATATAATAATTACTAAAATGAAAACTAAAAATATAATAATATTTACCTTAATAGTAGCTGTTTTAACAGCTTGCGGAGGAGATAGCGTTGAAGCTATAAAAGCTAAAATCGACAAGTTGAAAAAACAACAAAGCGAACTTAAAGCGGAGATCGAAACATTAGAGAAAAGTCTTCTTGCCAAAGGAGATTCTTCTTCTGCTAAAAATGTTAAAATAAAAGATGTTGCAATTGCAACTGTTGCACCGAAGGAATTCAAACATTATTTAGAGATTCAAGGTAAAGTAGATTCTGACAAAAACGTACTGATAAGTTCAAG
>JANYCO010000396.1 GCA_025360235.1 Cytophagales bacterium | reverse complement strand
AAAAAATAAAATAGTGTAATATAAGCGACTTGCTATCCTCCCACCAGCAAGCCGCTTATATTAAAGTTCTGGCTAGCGAAAATAAGGACAACCTATAATTATTTCGGGAATTATATAAGCTATTGATATATCAATTTGATTAAAATTACCTAAAGAAGAATGACGAAAATAATTTAAATAAGAAACAAGTATTGGGTATTCTATTCATGCTGTTCAATAACCACTGTGCATAAAAAGAAAGCAATTTAATCTCTGAAATCTAAACTTTAAAGTCTCAGAAATTTCCTATCTTTACTTCATGACTACACCTGTTAAAAAACTTTTTGTTCTTGATGCGATGGCGCTTATTTACAGAGCTCATTTTGCCTTTAGTAAAAATCCCCGTGTTACTTCTACTGGCTTAAATACTTCTGCTGTTTTTGGTTTTACCAATACGCTTTGGGAAGTTATTTCCAAAGAAAAACCAACGCATCTTGCCGTTGCTTTTGATACACCAGAACCAACTTTTCGCCACGAAAGTTATAAAGAATATAAAGCCAATCGTCAGGAACAACCGGAAGATATTACGATCTCTATTCCATTAGTTAAAAAATTATTAAAATGTTTTAATATTCCGGTTTTGGAAATTCCGGGTTTTGAAGCAGACGATGTGGCGGGAACTATTGCTAAAAGAGCGGAGGCGAATGGTTATCAAGTGTATTTAATGACAATGGATAAAGACTATTGCCAACTTGTGACAGATAATGTATTTGTTTTTAAGCCTGCTTATTTGGGTAATGGGCATGAAGTAATTGATAGGGCAAGAGTACTGGAAAGATTCGGTGTGGAAAGGGTGGATCAGGTAATAGATATCCTTGGGTTGATGGGCGATAGTGTAGATAATATTCTGGTATTCCAGGGATAGGAGAGAAGACGGCCCAAAAACTAATTGCAGAATTTGGTACGGTAGAAAATCTGATTGCTAATGCGGATAAGCTGAAAGGGAAACAAAAAGAAAATGTAATCAACTTTGCAGCGCAAGGAATAATGTCCAAAGAGCTCGCTACTATACACTGTGACGTTCCACTCACATTTACAGACGAAGATCTTCACTACGACGGACCTGATAAAGAAAAGCTCTCTGCGCTTTTTGATGAGCTGGAATTTCGGAATATGAAAAAAAGGATCATTGGCGAAGAGTATGCTGAAGAAACCACGAGTGTTCCAAAAACAGCTTCCACAAAAGCATCCAAGAAAACAGACCAGTCTCAAATGTCATTGTTTGGTGGCGGTGCAGAGGCAGTTACGATAGAGGAGGAAGAAGAAATAGAAGGACTTGTTCCAAGAAATTACGATACAATAAATACGGTACTGCACGACTATCATACAATAGATACTCCAGCGCTTCGTAAAAGTTTGATTCAACATTTGAAGAAGCAACCTGAATTTTGTTTTGATACCGAGACTACGAGTTTAGAAGCAATTCAAGCCGAACTAGTAGGAATTGCTTTTTCCTATTATAAAAACGAAGCGTATTATGTTCCGGTTCCAGCCGATAGAGCCGAAGCACAAAAACTTGTAGACGAATTTAAAGAAGTGCTGGAAGATGCATCAATCATAAAGATCGGGCAGAATTTAAAGTACGATATTCTGGTGCTTAAAAATTATAATATAGAAGTCAAAGGAAAGATCTTTGATACGATGTTGGCGCATTACTTGATAGAGCCGGACAAACGCCATGGCATGGATGTTTTAGCTGAAAATTATTTAAATTATTCGCCCGTTTCTATCGAAGGGTTGATTGGTAAGAAAAGTGGCAATCAGGGAAGCATGAGGGATGTGGCGATAGAAAAAATATCGGAATACGCCGCCGAAGATGCGGATGTTACTTGTAAATTAAAAACAATTTTTGCGCCGATATTAAAACAAAATGGACTTGAGAAACTTTTTGAAGAAGTTGAAAATCCATTGATTGAAGTGCTTGCGGATATGGAGCACGCTGGAGTGAAGATCGATACGGAAGCGTTAAAAGAATTTTCAGGGTTGCTGGCAACTGAAATCGTAAGTGCTGAAAAAAAGATCTACGAACAGGCAGGTGTCCATTTTAATATTGCTTCACCAAAACAGTTGGGCGATGTTCTTTTTGAAAAATTAAAATTAGATCCAAAAGCAAAGAAGACAAAAACAGGTCAGTATGCTACAGGAGAAGAGATCTTAAGTAAGCTTGCTTACGAACATAAAATAGCCAACGACATTTTAGAATTTCGCGAACTGCAAAAATTAAAATCTACTTATGTGGATGCGTTGCCAACTTTGATTAGTAAGATTGATCAAAGGGTGCATACCTCCTACAACCAGGCCGTAGCGGCTACTGGTAGATTGAGTTCCACAAATCCCAACTTGCAGAATATTCCTATTCGTACCGATAGAGGAAAAGAAATTCGCAGGGCTTTTGTGTGTAAAGATGAAAATCATTTAATTCTTTCAGCCGATTATTCGCAGATAGAATTACGGATTATGGCAGCTTTTAGTAAAGAAAAAAATATGATCAATTCTTTTAAAAATGGAATTGATATTCACTCTACTACTGCGAGTAAAGTATTTAAAGTTGGGCTTGATGATGTTACGTCTGATATGCGAAGGAAAGCTAAGATGGTAAACTTTGGAATTATCTATGGGATTTCTGCTTTCGGCCTTGCACAGCGCCTGGATATTCCAAGAAAAGAATCTGCAGAAATTATTGAAGCCTATTTCGATCAGTTTCCAGCCATTAAAACATATATGGATCAGGTGGTGAATGATGCGCGAGAAACAGGATATGTAGAGACAGTGCTGGGAAGAAGAAGGTATTTGCTGGATATTAATTCCGGCAATGCAACATTGCGGGGGTATGCGGAGCGAAATGCTATCAACGCTCCTATCCAGGGAAGTGCAGCCGATATGATCAA
>JANYCO010000253.1 GCA_025360235.1 Cytophagales bacterium | reverse complement strand
CTTCCAAACGGTCGAAGCCCAGTACAATATCGTCCAGTGTGGCCTTGCGGTCAGGAGTTCGCAGAGAAACAACCACTCCTCCATAGGTCATAATTCTTACTTCCACGCCGTTCTTGTTTGACAACGTGTAGATTTCCACGTCCCGGCCATCGGGTAACTTCCCGAATGATTCCTTGGCAATTTTGGGTTTTTCTGACGGAGGTAACGTCCTTGAGCAACCAGCCAGTGAGGCTAACGTTATGGCAGTAGCAATTCTTCGGGTGAGGGGCATTTTGTTCCCTTTTATTCTCCTCAATGAGACGTGCTGAGTCCACACTATTCTCAATGAATTCTGCCTGTCTTGCTCTTCTAGCAAGAGTAGTGTTAAGTTTTACACTATTAGTTTGATACATTACAATTCTTGACTGATCCAATTCACCCGAAGCAGTTCTTAATTTGTTTGTTAATGAAAGTACCACTCCTGCATATACAGAAAGAATAAAACCAATAATGATAAGTGAAATACTAATAAGAGCCATAAAATAGTTTGTTTAATATGATGCTGCTAAATTATAGAATATTTCAACAGAAAAAAACAAGGGAAGCCAATAATTTTAGGTTGTTTCCAGATAAATAGAAAAATCTACTTTTTGTCTTGGGTTTCTTCCCTTAACATTCTGGCATCCAGTATAAATGTACCGAATGGTACCAAGGATGCTAATACCGCTATAATAGCTTTTACGAAGGACCATTTTATAGCATACATTAAATGAGCTACTGTAACCAAATAAAGAATAAATAAGACACCATGTGCCATACCAACTTGTTTTACAGCCCAAGGCATATTGGCAAAGTACTTTAGTGGCATGGCGATGAAGAGCAGAATAAGAAAGGACATTCCTTCCAGAAAAGCGATTATCCGGAAGCGGCCCAAAGGAGATTTTAATAAATTAGTTATCATAAAATTATTTTTATAGGAGGGTAAGTTATACATTCATACTCGATGAAAAAAATATTTGTATGTCTTTTGATCGTCTTGTCCGGGACTACTATGGGACAAAACTTAGATATTGATTTGCTTAATGCGATCAACACTCCTTATATCAATCATTCCGGAACAGTTATTTTTAAAGATATTTCTTATAGTTCTTATGCATTTAGTATAGCAGCTCCGGTTTCTGTTTTTTCTGTTAGCGTTCTTAAAAAGGATAAATCGTTACGTTACAAATCCTATCAGATGGCAGCAGGAATAGGGCTTTCCATGTCTATGACTTTCCTTTTGAAACATACTATAAACAGAGTGAGGCCTTATGATACTTACAATTTTATACTACCAAAAGTAAAAGAAACATCACCTTCGTTTCCTTCCGGTCATGCTACCGCAGCGTTTGAGACGGCTACTGCGCTAAGTCTTAATTTTCCTAAGTGGTATGTTATTGTACCAGCTTATTCATGGGCAGCTGCAGTTGGATATAGTAGGATGTATCTTGGTGTTCATTATCCTTCTGATGTTGCTGCAGGAATGTTGATTGGAGCGGGGTCTGCATGGTTGAGCTGGAAACTCAATCAGAAATTGCAGAAAAAACGACCGCTGATTAAACAGATTAATTGATCCCGCTGATTTTTTTCAGAAATGTCTCAGGATTTTATTATGCTTGAAATTATGGAAGTATTAAAATAGAAGACCACAGATTAATCCAACAAGAATTAGATAGGGAGGAGGGATTTTTGTAAAAATAAGAATAGCCACGGTACCTGTTATAATCGTTATGTTTGTTGTCGCCTCTATTTTAGACATATTCATAATTGGCCAGAAAAGGGTAAGAGCGGTAGCTGTTACTACACCGGCACTTGCTGCATTTATTCCTTCCAAAGATGCTTTTACAACGCGGTTTTGTTTTAATTTTTCCCAGATGGGTATTAGAAAAAAAATAAGAATGGTACCAGGTAGAAATATGCCAACAGCTCCAATAATACCTCCTAAAATAACGCCTGAAAGTCCGAAGTCTCTTTGCATAGCAAGTGCTCCCACATAAGAGCTAAAGGAGAACAATGGTCCGGGCAATGTTTTCTGAAAAGCGAAACCTGTTAGCAGTTGGTCTGGAGTAAGTAAATTTCTGAACTCCACAAATTCTTTATAGAAGAAGGCACTGAGGGCATCGCCACCACCAAAGAGCAGGCTACCATTTCTGTAAAAATTTTCGAAGAGACCAAAAGGTAATGTGTATTCCGGAAGAAAGGCTTTAGTCAATTTGGAAAGAGCCGCAGAGCCAATGAATATGCAAACAAAGAGTGTCAGATTGGCCCATTTTATATTCCATGGATTTTTCCTCTTTTTTATGGACTGTTCTTTCCACTGAAACGAGGTGGCAAAACCACCGATAAGTAAAACGACTGGAAAGATGGCTGGTGAGTGAACGAAGAAGCAGAAGACTGCAGAAATTACAAATATGATGTAACTGGTTGTTGTTTTCACAACCATCAAACTTATCCGGTAGGCAGCATACATTACAAATGCAACCGCCATTGGTTGGATGAATCTTGTCACATTTTTTAATGTTTCAGGATCTACCCAATAAATGATACCCACTGCAGCAAGCGTCATTACGGTACAAGCTGGAAGTATCCATACCAGAAGTGTAAAGAAAGCCAGCCAGGGACCTCCCATTTTATAACCAACTGCAGTAAGCGTTTGAGTAGAAGCAGGCCCGGGTAGGATTTGACAAAAGGAGTTAAGGTCAATTAATTCGTTCTCCGAAATATAGGCGCGTTTTTTTACAAGAATTTTTTGAAAAAGCGCAAGATGCGCTTGTGGTCCGCCAAAAGCCGATAATGTTAGCAATAGGACATCTTTCAAAAAAATAATGTGTCTGATATTTTTCACTTAAACGTCTTTGGATGACCTTATTTTATGCAAATGTTCTTGTAAATTAACAAAAATTATTTCAAATACGTGAACTTGTTTAAAGCAATTAGATGTTTAAACATATAATGAACAGAATAGATTTCATAAAAACTATGGCAGCAATTACTTTTGGAGTAGGGGGTATTAAAGAGTTTTACAATCAGGTAAAGGACTTGCCCGATGATGAAATAAAAATGCCGGTATTGTTTATTGGTCATGGGAGTCCAATGAATGCTGTGCAGAAAAATAGTTTTACAGAAGCATTGAGCAAGGCGGGTAGTAAATTGCCAAAACCTAAGGCTATAATGGTAGTTTCTGCACATTGGCTTACCAAGGGAACGTTTGTAACTTCCTCCGAAAAACCAGAAATTATATATGATTTTTATGGGTTTCCAAAAGAAATGTATGAGGTAAAGTACCCAGCTTTAGGGGCTCCTGAATATGCAAAGCTAACAACCGAAATTACAAAAGAGAAAATCATAATGCCTGATCACGAATGGGGCATCGATCATGGAGCCTGGACGGTTTTGCTTCATATGTTTCCTTCTGCAGATATTCCTGTTTACCAATTAAGCATTGACTATACTAAGGATATGGATCAACATTATGAACTTGCTTCGATGTTGAAAGTATTGAGAAAAAAAGGGGTCTTGATCATTGGAAGCGGAAATATCACCCATAATCTTGGACGGATAGACTGGAATATAGAAGCCAAACCCTTTGATTGGGCGATGGAGTTTGATGATAAGATTAAAACAAATATTTTGTCAGACAACCACTCTGAAATAATCAATTATGAAAAGTGGGGTAATATTGCAAAATTATCACATCCATCCAATGATCATTATATTCCTCTTTTGTATAGCGCTGGATTGAAAGAGAAAGAAGACACGATTGAATTTGTTTATGAAGGATTTCATCATGGGTCACTTTCGATGCGTTGTATAAAATTCGGGTAATTTATTTCTATCACCTTAGTGATATTGATAAAAAACCGTTATTTTAGCGTTAAATTTAATCGTTAAAGTAAATATGAATTTCCCATCAGAATTAAAATATTCCAAAGATCATGAATGGATAAAAGTGGAAGGCAATACAGGTTTTATAGGCATCACTGATTTTGCCCAAAAAGAGCTGGGAGACATTGTATTTCTTGATATTAATTCAGTTGGACAAACTGTCAAACATTCTGATGTTTTTGGTATTGTAGAAGCTGTGAAAACTGTTTCAGATTTATTTATGCCAGTTTCTGGTAAGGTACTTGAAGTAAACCCAGAACTTGAAGCTCACCCTGAGTACGTAAATTCAGATGCATACGGCAAAGGATGGATCGTGAA
Organism: Cytophagales bacterium; assembly: GCA_025360235.1. GTDB lineage: Bacteria > Bacteroidota > Bacteroidia > Cytophagales > Cytophagaceae > JANYCO01. The sequence goes on along the minus strand of JANYCO010000253.1, from coordinate 5,246 downwards.
AATTTCTATCGACAGCCCTTCAGAGCTTGAAGCATTGTTAGATGCTGAATCTTATAAAAAATTGATAGGAGTATAGTGTCTTTTTAAAAGAAATACTCATTGTTAGCTATAAGTCCTGAAGTATTTTATTATAATTCAAAACCAAGTGCGTGTAGCCATTGTTATAAATTCTTCCTGGAACATATACAATTATAGATTAGGTCTGATAAAGGCGCTTATATCAAATAATGTTGAAGTTGTTGCAATAGCTCCTGAAGATCAATATTCCAAATTGCTAATTGAATCAGGATGTATATATCATTCTGTCAAGATAGAAAATAAAGGCTCTAATCCGTTTAAAGATTTTTTATTAATTATCCAATTTTATAAAAGTTACAGAAAATTTCAACCGGATATTATATTACAGTATACTATCAAACCCAATATATTCGGTACTTTAGCAGCAACCATGGCTGGAATACCAGTCATAAATAATGTATCTGGTCTTGGAACAGTTTTTCTACATGGTAATTTTATATCCTATATTGCCAAAAGGCTTTATAAATTTGCATTTAAATTTCCTGCAAAAATTTTCTTCCAGAACAACGATGATTTAGAATTGTTTGTGGAACAGGGACTCGTTATCAAATCTAAAACGGGTCTTCTACCTGGGTCGGGAGTGGATATAAAAAAATTCTTTCCTGCAGTTACTTTAAAACGAAATAAAGTATTTACGTTCTTAATGGTAGCAAGATTGTTATACGACAAAGGAGTAATAGAGTATATTGAAGCAATTAGATTATTAAAGAATAGAGGTATTAAAGCTCGTTTCCAGTTGTTGGGTTCAATCGATGAGACGGTTGGTTTGGGGATAGAGAAGAAAAAAATTCAGGAATGGGAAGCAGAAAAATTAGTGGAATATTATCCTTTTACAGACAATCTTTTGGAGTACTATCATAAGGCAGACTGTGTAGTATTGCCTTCTTATAGAGAAGGCACCCCTAAAACATTATTAGAAGCTGGAGCGTGCGGAATACCAATGATTGCTTCAAATGTACCGGGTTGTAAGGAAGTTGTTGTAAATAATAAAAATGGTTTTTTATGCAAAGTAAAAGATCCATTGGACTTAGCCACAAAAATGGAAGAGATGATAGGCCTTAGTGAAGGGGACTATACAAAAATGGCAATTTCGGCAAGAGAACATATATTGGTAAATTTTGATGAGAATATCGTAAAAAATATTTACCTTACTACTATTAATAGTATTTTATCTAGAAAAGATGAAATATTGAGAGGATAAAATAAATAAGTATTTGAATAAATAATTTTGTTTTAATGAAAATTAATAGATTCTTTTTGATCATATTGTTCATCCCACTCCTATACTCCTGCAAAGTCTACAAATCAAATATCCTGTTTAAGACCCAATATGAATATGTTGTAGACTCCATTCGTAAGGCAGGCATGGACCCAGGTAAAAATTTTATTATTGCACGTAATGATTATATTACAATAAAGGTGTATACAAACAAGGGTGAAAGGATAATTGACCCTGATTTTGAGTTGATGAAAGGTACACCTATGAACTTGACGATAAATGAATTGAGGTATCTTGTCAGACAAAACGGGAAAGTTTTTTTACCCATGGTTGGAGATATAAAAATAGAAGGGTATACGATAAGACAAGCAGATAGTTTGTTAAGTGTTGAATACAGTAAATACTATTATGACGTATTTGTCAACACTAAAATTGCGAACAAAAGAGTAGTTGTGATAGGAGCGACAGGAGGCAAATTAATTCCTTTGGAAAATGATAATATCAGCGTTATTGAAGTCATAGCAATTTATGGAGGTGTAAGTAGTGATAGTAGGACAGGGAATATAAGATTAATCAGAGGAGATTTAAAAAAGCCTGACGTAAGTATTATAAATCTTTCCACTATTGAAGGTATGAAGAAGGCAACTTTAGTGGTTGAACCCAATGATATAATATATATTGAACCTGTAAGAAGGAAACTTCCTCAATTCTTGCAAGATATATATCCAATTATTACAGTAATATCGTCAGTAGTTACAACTATTCTGTTAATCGCTAACCTCAATAAAAAATAATATGGCAGTAACAGAAAATACCAGGTCAGAAAATGAGGAAATCCTTAAAAGGTTTAGAGAGGATGATAACGAGGACTATGGTGATTTCCTTAGCAATTTTGATATTGCGACACTTTTAGTAGTAAGTAAAAAAAGTGTTATTTGGGTTGCGATTCTTATGGGTAGTTCTCTTTTGGGAGGTTTTTTATATAATAGATACACTAAACCAATTTTTGAATCTTCTTCTATTTTAAAATTAGACCTTAAAAGTAATGCTGGGGTATTGGGATTTAAAAACTTTAAAGATGATAATGTACAAGAAGCAACCAAGTTTACTACAATATCCGGGGAGATTGAATTTCTTAAATCCAGATTGGTTGCCGAAAAAGTTATTGAAAGGATGGATATTGAAGTAAGCTATTTTGCTTATGGTAAAATATTGGTTGAGGAAAGATACAAATCGTCTCCTTTTAAAGTTGAATAAGAAATTACAGATCCTGTATTTTATAATAAATCTTTTGATGTAAGTATTTTAAATAATGAAAAATTTAAGTTAAGCTATAAGTTAGGGGAACGAGAAATTGTAAAAATATACAGATTTGATGAAATCATAAATAAAGAACCTGGCTTCTCATTTAAAATAACTAAAACAAAACAGTTTAGAAAGGAATTATTTAATGTGGCTTACTTTTTCCAGGTTTCGTCCAGAGAAAGTTTAATTGAATATATAGATCAGCACCTTACAGTTGGGATTCTTAATTTGGATGCCAGTACAATAAAAGTTTCGTTTAAAGATAATAGCTTTACAAAGGCTATGGATATAGTAAATGCAATTGATAGTGTTTATTTGCAGGAAACATTAGCTGCTCGATCTAAAACACATGAACAAACAATTAGATTCCTGGAATTATCTTTGGTTAGAACGGAGAAGGATCTTGAACAGGCGGAAGCAAATTTGGAAATCTTTTTTCGTAAAAATAAGACGATAGATGTAAAAAGTGATTTTTCTCGGACTCTATTGAAGACAGAGTCACTTGATTATGAGAAATTGAATCTTAAATCAAAAATATCATTACTCAATGACTTAGAAGAAATGATTACACAAAATAGGGACTTGAATTCTTTTATTCCTTCTCTTTCCCTATTACCCGATCCACAGTTAGTAGAAGCAATAAAAAGTTTAAATCTTCAAATACAGGAAAGAGATAAGATCTCCAGTTCGCAAAATGAAAATACGTTTGTGTTAAGGCAAAAGGATAAGAATATTGATAAAATTAACAATGGTATTCTTGAACTAATAGTTCAGAATAAAAAAATACTTTACCAACAAATTTCAGAGCTCAATGATAAGTATTTAGAATTGGTAGATAATATAATAGGACTTCCTGCGAAAGAAACCGAGTTTGTCAGACTAAAAAGATTCTATGGACTCTATGAAAAAATTTACTTATTGCTAATTGAAAAACAAGCAGAGTTTGGGATTGCAAAAGCTGGAACCATTCCTAATTTCTTAATTCTTTCTCCGGGCCTTGAAAATAAAATTCCTGTATATCCTAATAAGCGAGTGTTATATGTTGGTTCATCTATACTAGGTTTATTTCTTTCTGTTTTGTTTATTTTCTTCCGTTATTTTTTACATGACATTATTTCTACCCAAAAAGAATTAGAGAAATCTTTAGAGGCATCTGTTTTGGGAGGTATACCAGAATATAAGAAGAATAAAATGGAATTTTCAAGACTCGTGGTTGATATCAGTCCGAAATCAGCTATTAGTGAAGCCTTCCGATCTATAAGAACCAATCTAGAGTTTGTTAGCCCTAGCAAAGGGAAAAGAGTGATTACCGTTACCTCAACAGTTGGAGGAGAAGGTAAAACTTTCGTTTCTACAAATATTGCCGGAATTATTGCATTATCAGGGCAAAAGGTAATTATCTTAGATTTCGATATGCGTAAGCCAAAAGTTCACCTGGCTTTTGACAAAGAAAATATAAAGGGAATAAGTACCATTTTGATTGGTAAACATAGCATCTCAGAATGTGTTCATAAAACAAGTTTAGATAATTTAGATTTTATTTCAGCAGGGCCAATTCCTCCAAATCCATCAGAATTGATATTACGTCCGGAGTTTGACAAATTAATCTTAGATCTTCTGCTATTGTATGATACAGTTGTTATAGATACACCTCCTGTTGGTTTAGTTACTGATGGAATTTTATTGATGAAAAAGGCGGATGTTCAACTGTATGTAGTACGAGCAAATTATTCCAAAAAAGGGGTCAAACGAAACATTAATAAAGTATATCGTAACGGTGGTTTTACAAAACTTTCAGTTGTTATAAATGCAATGAATTCAATGAATACCTATGGTTATGGAGGCTATGGTTATGGCTATGGTTATGGCTATTATGAAGGGGATAGGAGAGAGCGAACTGGATTCTTTAAAAATCTATTTAGAAGTAAATGAGTTTCTTAAATAAAATATTTTCAAATACAAAACAATCAGATTCTCGCGTTCATGACATTATTGTAGATATGCACTCTCACGTTCTATCTGGGTTAGATGATGGAGCGGAAAATCTGGAAGATTCTCTTCTGTTGTTAAGGGAACTTCAAGGGCTTGGCTACAATAAAATAATTACCACCCCACATATCATGGGAGATTTTTTTAAAAATTCACCAGAAACAATTTTTCCAAAATTGGAAGAGCTAAAGATAATTGCTAAAGAAAAGGGAATTCAAATTGAAATAGAAGCGGCAGCTGAATATTATCTTGATGAATGGTTTATGGAAAGGCTTAAAAATAATGAGAAATTATTAACCTTTGGAGATAATTACCTCTTGTTTGAGTTGTCTTATTTAAATCCATCCTCTTATGTGAACGAAGCTATATTCATGCTTAAATCTCAAGGATATAAGCCTGTGATGGCGCATCCGGAGCGTTACATATTCTGGCATGGAAGTGCGTGGATTCTGGAGGAAATTCATAAGAAAGGCGTTATTTTACAAGTCAACATTAATTCATTGGCTGGATATTATAGTAAAGGTGCACAGAAGATGGCGGAAGAATTAATTGATTTAGGTATTGTAGAAATGTTTGGAACAGACTGCCATGGTATTCGCCATGTGGATGCACTTAAAATTGCGAAGAAATCAAAACATTATAGAAAAGCACTTCC
>JANYCO010000212.1 GCA_025360235.1 Cytophagales bacterium | reverse complement strand
TTGAAAATTCTATATATCAGCTGAATAGTATACTACTTCATTCTTGAACGTTTAATGAGGTAGGAAGACAGACCTTATGAATTTATTGATATTGAAAATGGCGAGAAGGTAAAAGTGCAACCTTCTGAAGTCCGGGACTTCTATAAGGAAAGTTACCATAAAATGCTAAATGAATTGAGTGAAAAATGCGCTCAGTATAAAATTGACTTTATTCCTGCAGACATTAATAAAGGTTTTGATCAGGTTCTGTCTTCCTACCTCATTAAACGTTCAAGAATGAAGTAGTATACTATTCAGCTGATATATAGAATTTTCAACCTCTTTTTTCCTTTCCTTTTATATTCCTTTGCTCCTTTTTCCACTTGTGGACTAAAAAACAGCAACATTCTTTTGAAAGATTCGTTTTAATTATAAATTACCATCGTTCATTTAAATTATTTTTGTAGTAGAATGGCTAAAACGAAAAAAGAGAAAAAAATTTTTGTACTCGATACATCCGTAATTATTTACGACCACAATTCCATCAACTGTTTTCAAGAGCACGACGTAGCGATACCAATCACTGTTTTAGAGGAATTAGATAACTTTAAAAAAGGAAACGATATAAAAAACTTTGAAGCCAGAGAGTTTATAAGGTTTTTAGATAGTATCTCCGGAAGCAATTTATTGCAGGAATGGATCCCTCTAAATGGTCCACGTAGTGGAAATATGAAAGTGGTCATGAATACACATGGAGCAGGAGGTGTTAATGCTGAAAAAATCTTTGATGATCGGAAAGCAGATCACAAAATTATCAATGCTGCTATCAGTCTCCAGCACGAATATCCGGAAGCAAAAGTGATATTGGTGACAAAAGATATTAACCTTAGGCTTAAGGCGAAATCTTTAAATGTAATGGCAGAGGATTATACTACAGGCAAGATCAAAGATGTAGATAACCTTTATACTGGTAGTACTATTATAGAAGATTTGAAACCAGAGGTGATTAATGAAATCTATGAAAAGGGAAGCTGTGATACTTCTGTTATTCCTAAAGATGAATTAAGAAACAATCATTACTATATTCTGAAGAGTGTAAAAAGTTCTGTGCTGGCACATCACAATTCTGCCGAACATAGAATTGAGCATGTAGAAAAGAAACCGATTTATGGAATAAAACCCAGGAATGCAGAGCAGACATTCGCTATTCATGCAATATTGGACCCTGCAATTAAACTGGTCTCTGTGCAAGGTGTAGCAGGAACGGGTAAAACGTTGTTGGCTTTGGCTAGTGCTCTGGAACAAAGAAAAAATTTCAAGCAAATTTATCTCGCAAGACCAATAGTGCCTTTGAGCAATAAAGATATAGGGTATCTTCCTGGAGATATAAAATCAAAATTGAACCCATATATGGAACCGCTTTTTGATAACTTAAAATTTATTCAAAATCAGTTCCACGAAACCGATCAGGATTATCAACGCATCACTGACATGGTTAATAAGGAAAAGTTGGTGATTACTCCTTTAGCTTACATAAGAGGAAGGAGTTTATCTAATATTTTCTTTATAGTGGACGAAGCTCAGAACCTTACTCCTCACGAAGTAAAAACTATTATTTCCCGCGCAGGTGAAAATACTAAGATTGTATTCACCGGAGATATCTATCAAATTGACACCCCATATTTGGATTCCCAAAGTAATGGATTGTCTTATATAATAGATCGTTTAAAGGATCATCCATTGTATTCACATATTACCTTACAAAAGGGAGAACGCTCAGAGTTGGCTAACTTGGCTAATGAGTTGTTATAGAGAAGAGATTGTATCCGTTTTTGCATAAAAAAATCCCTCCAAACCGGAGGGATTTTTTTATGGTTATAATAATAAGTTATAATGCGGAAGAATCTTTTTCACCAGATCTGATTCTGTATACCTGGTCAATATTTGAAACAAATATTTTGCCATCGCCAATTTCTCCGGTTCTTGCACTTGTCATAATGCTATCTACTATCGAATCTATTTTTTCATTAGGGGCTACCAAAGTTATCTTAGTTCTTGCGATAGAACCTAAATCGTATTCAGTTCCTCTGTAAACCGTTTTTTCAGCTTTTTGATTGCCTACACCTTTTACATCTTCAAAAGTAAAGAAGTCGATTCCTATTTTATGCAACGATTCTTTTACCTGATAAAAGTGCGATGAACGGATGATTGCTTCAATTTTTTTCATACCCATTTGTGTTTAGTGGTAATTGAAAATTCGTATAATCTAAATATAGGTTAAAAGTTTATTATTGTAATAATTTAAGAATTTTATTTTATATAGAATTAAAATAAACTTTATATAATGCAGTTTTATATAAATTATTTTACAGATTATTTTTGAAGTTAATCTGCAAAAGCTGTACTTACTCTATTTATTTAGCCTTTTTTAAAAATAGGAGCAAAAGAGAAAATTTATTTTGCACAAAATATTGATTATAATACCAATACATTGATATATTATTATTTTTATAATAGAAACTAATTTATTTTCTATTTCATAAAAGGATAACCGAAATCTGAGGGAGGATTATAGTTTCGTTTTATTGTTCTGGGATTTAGCCAACGTAACATATTGAACATTGCTCCTGCCTTATCGTTCGTCCCTGAGGCACGTGAACCACCAAATGGTTGTTGATTTACAACGGCACCTGTTGGTTTATCGTTGATGTAAAAATTTCCTGCAGCATTTATAAGTCTTAGTTTTGCCAAATCTAAAGCTGTTTCATCTTCTGAAAAAATGGAGCCGGTAAGTGCATAAGGGGAAGTTTTATCGACTAATTCAATCGTTTGTTCGAATTCATCATCTTTATATATAAATACAGTTAGTACCGGACCAAAGACCTCTTCGCACATGGTTACATAGTCAGGACGGTTGGCAAGAATGATAGTGGGTTCAATGAAATAGCCTTTTGTTTTGTTGGATCCTCCACCGGCTATGACTTCAGCATCGGAACTGGATTTTGCATTTTTTATATACAAACTTATTTTGTCAAACGATTTTTCATCAATTACCGCGTTTATAAAATTGGTAAAATCTTCAACAGGGCCCATTTTTATATTTTTCAAATCCATCAACATATATTCTTTTACTTTGGGCCAGAGACTCTCTGGAATATAAGCGCGGGAGGCCGCAGAGCATTTTTGCCCCTGGTACTCAAAAGCTCCTCTCACTAGTGCCGTTGCTAGTTCTTTTGCTTTTGCAGATGGATGTGCCAGTACAAAATCTTTACCTCCTGTTTCTCCGACTATTTTTGGAAAGGATTTGTAAATAGATAAATTGTCTGCAATGGTTTTCCATAATTGACGGAATACCGCAGTACTACCGGTAAAATGTAGGCCTGCAAAATATGGATGTTTGAAAATTAAGTCACCTGCTATAGGACCATCAACATAAATTAAATTTATTACTCCTTCTGGTAAGCCAGCCTCAAGAAAAATTTCCATTAACAATTGTGCAGAATAGATTTGTGTATAGGCCGGTTTCCATACCACTGTATTTCCAGCCATTGCAGGTGCCGCAGGAAGATTTCCTGCTATGGCAGTAAAATTAAAAGGCGTAAGAGCAAAAATAAATCCTTCAAGGGGGCGATACTCCAATGAATTCTGAATGCCTTCAGGAGAGTAAGGTTGTATTTTTTGAATGTCGTAAAGGTATTTTACATTAAATCTTAAAAAGTCGATCATCTCACAAGCAGCATCTATTTCAGCTTGGTAAGCATTTTTAGATTGTCCGAGCATAGTAGCTGCATTAAGTTTTGCTCTGTATTTTCCAGCTATAAGGTCAGCTGCTTTTAAAAATATTTGAGACCGATCCTCTAGTGATTTTACAGCCCAATTATTTTTTGCTTCGATTGCTGCTTCAATCGCATTTGATACATGAGTAGCATCTCCTTCATTAAAATAACCTAAGGTATGTTGATGGTCATGCGGAGGAGAGAATTTTAATTTTTTAGTGGTAGTTATTTTCTTATTCCCAATATACATAGGAATGTCCAATACTTTACCTCTTGCCTCAATGAGAGCAGATTCTAAAGCTATTCGTTCCGGAGAACCAGACTTGTATTCAAGTATTGGTTCGTTAATAGGGTTTAAGAAATCGGACATTTTGTATACAATTTTGACGATGGAATTTACATTTTTTTTTATTCTAAAGATAGATAAGGAAGTATTTTTAAATAATTTTCTTCGGTCATCAGCTTTATATTTTTTAGCTGATCAAAGGAGGTGTAAGCTCCATGCTGATTGTGATAGTTAATAATTAATTGAGCCATTTTTTTTCCAATATAAGGATGGGGTGAAAGTATTGAAGTATTTAAAGTGTTGATATTAATTTTTGCAGGAATAAAATTAGTTGCAATGGTG
>JANYCO010000207.1 GCA_025360235.1 Cytophagales bacterium | reverse complement strand
AATATCAGAAGTTACCTCTTCAATAAATCTTGGGATGTGGTATTGGAAGAAAAAGATTTTCCATCAGGGATGGGCCACGGATCTTTGGGCATACATGACGGAGACATCAGTAAAGAATTTCTGAAAGCCATCAACAAAGCTAAAACACCCTTTGTATATAGTTGGTTTACGGTCAGTACACACAGACCCTACGACTATAAAGGTAAAAAGAAGAACCTGGTTCCTATTCAAAATGGCTTTATCAATTCACTCACCTATTCAGACAATGTGTTAAGGGAATTTTTTGCCATGGCCAGTAAATGCAGTTGGTACGATTCTACGTTATTTGTATTATGTCCCGATCATAGCCATGACTCTCACAAGGACTATGGTCCTGGAGCGCCGGAGTTCCATAAAATTCCTATGTTTTTCTTTGGCAAGGTGATTAAGCCTGAATACAAGGGGAAAAATATCGAAAAAATATTTTCTCAAATTGATATCGTCCCCTCTTTGCTCTACCAGATGGGTTTAAAGGAAAATGCAAAAAAATATGTGTGGGGACGAAATATGTTCAATCCCAGCACAAAGACCTATTCGTATTTTTGCAGCCATGACTTTGGGGGAATGGTACATCCACGTGGTGTAGTTTCCTTCCAACCTGAATATCTGAAATACGCTTATTATACTACACCCAATACTACTGTTCGGGACAGCCTCATTCAAGTAGTACAGGCTTATCAGCAAATGGTCTATAAGGATTTTATGGAAAAATAAATGAATAATTGTAAATGGCCAATGTTAAATTATTAATGTTGAATTTTAAGTTTAATCAAAACTCAACATTAATAATTCTTTCTAACTTAATTTTTAATATTCAATTTACTTCCAAACACTTTCTTCATCTTATCTACCTTAGGTTTGATAACGAATGTACAGTAAGGTTGAGAACCATTTAAGTTGTAATATTCCTGATGGTAATCTTCTGCTTTATAAAATACCGACGATGGGCTTATTTCTGTAACAATAGGTTTGTCAAAAGCTCCTGCAGCATTTAAATCAATTTTATATTTTTCAGCCAGTTGTTTTTGTTGGTCGTTGTGATAAAAGACTACAGATCTATATTGTGTACCTGCATCGTTTCCTTGTCTGTTGAGTGTTGTTGGATCATGAGTTTGCCAGAATACTTCCAGCAATTCTTTGAAAGAAATTTTAGAAGAGTCGTAAACAATCTGAACCACCTCAGCATGGCCGGTAAGTCCACTACATACTTCTTTATAGGTTGGTTTACTTATTTTACCTCCTTCGTATCCAGAAGTAACAGAAAGCACACCGTTCAAATCCTGAAATACTGCTTCTACACACCAGAAGCAGCCTGCACCAAAAGTAGCTGTGTCAGTCATGTTGTTATCTGTTTTTTCTAAGTTAATTTTTTTTGAATCAATTTGTACCGTTTGTTCAGAGTTGCAAGACATAAGTCCCGTGACGAAGATACAGAATAGGCTAAACATAAGTCGCATAATGAGCTCTTTTTATAGTTAATTTTATAATGGTAAAATAAGTTCATTTTTCTGTTACTTTATGACAGCTATCCGACATTTTACAATATTTCATAATTATTTATTAGTTTTGAGGAATGAAGAGATTTGGCGTTGTCTTACTATTATTGTTATTCAGCTTTTCTCTGGCTTTTGGCCAGAATGAAAAAGACACACCCGATACAGTTAAAGTAGGAGCATACGTAGTTAGTGTTCATGATATTGATATTCATGACAAAGAATATACCATGCGTTTTTGGTTATGGATGTTGCACTCTAACACTGAGTTTGATTTTCCATATCAAACGGAAGTCCCGAATGCCAAATCTTTTGAGAAACCCGATATGATGACCGACACCATTATGGGAAAGATTTGGTGCCTGATGAAGATGAAGGCAACGATGAAAGAATCCTGGAGTGTTGGTGATTATCCTTTCGATGAGCAGCTACTATTAGTTAGGGTAGAGAATACCGTGTTTGATAAGAATAAACTAATATTTAAAGCAGACACTTTGGGAAGCAATTTTGATACGCTCTTAACCGTTGACGGTTGGGTGATCAAAGATTTTGCAGTGACAACAGGAACTTCAGTGTATCCAACCGCTTTTGGAGATCCATCCTTTAAAGAACAAAAATCAGAATACAGCCACTTTGATATTAGAATGACCCTTGAGCGCGACGCCTGGGGATTGTTCTTTAAATTATTTAT
>JANYCO010000202.1 GCA_025360235.1 Cytophagales bacterium | reverse complement strand
GCCATTTTCAATATCAATAAATTCATAAGGTCTGTCTTCAAAATCGAATTCTCCTTCTGTACGTGAATCTGTAACATGAAATAGCAGCACCTCGTGTTTATTATGCTTAAGATGCTGTAGTGCCTGAAACAATGCAATATTATCATCATGACTTTCAAACATATCACTAAAGATAACTACGAGTGAACGTTTATTCATCTTATCGGCTATTTTATGAATAACAGAAGCCACTGAGGTTTTCTTTTCGACAGGTGTCTGATTTAATAAATTCTGCAAAAGCAAAAAAAGCGAATGAATATGCCCCGGAGTGGATTTTATAGGACTTTGCAACTCTATATCCTCTCCGAAAGTAGTTATTCCTACTGCATCTCTTTGAGTCTGGAGCAAGTAAGCAAGACATGCTGCTGCAAAAATACTGAAAGTAATCTTACCTTTATTTTCGGCAGGATAAAACATGGAGGAAGAAATATCAATCATGATCTGACAACGCAAATTGGTTTCTTCTTCGTATCTTTTTGTAAAGAGTTTATCCGTTTTTCCGTATACCTTCCAATCTATATGCCGGGTGCTTTCGCCGGAATTATATAAACGATGCTCCGCAAATTCAACAGAAAATCCATGATACGGAGACTTATGTAATCCTGTAATAAATCCTTCAACGAGTTGTTTCGCCAACATCTCTATGTTTCCAAATTTCCTTACCTCTGCCAGATCTATTTTCAAAATTATTCTATTTATTTGTAAACAATAATTGAAGGAGTAGTAATAGAATTGCTTTCATTCTTAGCTCTATCTTTTATCTTGACATCAAATCTTACAGTATCGTTTGGCAGGATAGGGGAATTGTGTTCTATAAATATCATTCGACTTAAGATCCCATCTATCGGCCCAACAACATTATCAGTCGTAAGTTTAGGTATATGGCCTGAGTCAAAAAACAAAGAGACGAAAACGCCATTCCTTTTTGCAAAAACATTTAAAATATAGTCGTATTCGGAAGGAACTATATCATTAATGCCCAGTCCTATATCACCATCTCCATCCTGAAATTTAATATTAATGGTAATATTATCTCCAACAACAGTACTTAATGAATCCTGCTGATCTCTTATTATTTTAAAACTATCAAATTCGATATGAGGTATTTTACTATACTTCAACTCTTTTTTGCATCCTGCAAAAAGAAAAACGATATAAATAATTGTAAAATATTTAACTATCCTCTTCAATGTTTTATCTTTATGTATTATTAGCGAACGATGAACTTCAGAAGAAATTTTATTGATGAACTTTATAAAATTAACGAGAGTAATTTTAATATAAAAGCATTAGCTCTTTTTAATTATCAATATTCCCATAACCCAATATACAACAGTTACGCCAATTTAATAAAAAAAACACCGGATATAGTGAAAAAAATCACTGATATACCTTTCTTACCTGTCAGCTTCTTTAAAACGGAAAAAATTCTTACCGGCAATCCTATCCCATCCCATTGCTTTTACAGTAGCGGAACTACTGAGCGATCTACCAGGAGTAAACATTATGTTGCCGATCTTGAACTATACAAAAATGTATTTGCAAAAATATTTCAACAAAAATATGGCTCACCCACTGATTACATAATTCTGGCCTTGCTTCCCTCCTACCAGGAAAATCAGGATTCATCACTTCTGTACATGGTTGATCATTTAATAAAAATGACCCGGTCAGAACATTCAGGCTTCCTCTCTACCGATCATGAATTATTTCTAAAAAACCTTGCTTCCTATAAAAAAAATAAGAAAAAACTTCTTTTGATTGGAGTTGCCTACGCCTTGCTTGAATTGGCAGAAAAATTCCATCCTGACCTCTCCGACTTTACAATAATGGAAACAGGAGGAATGAAAGGCCGAAGAACAGAAATGATAAAATCCGAAATGCACAACTATCTAAAATCTGCATTTAATGTATCCTCTATTCACTCCGAATATGGCATGACGGAATTACTTTCGCAGGCCTATTCAAAAGAAAATGGACTTTTTGAATGTCCTCCCTGGATGAACGTTCTTATCCGACAAGTAAACGACCCGTTCGATATCCGATATGAAGGCAGAGGAGCCTTAAACGTTATCGATATGGCCAATATAGATTCTTGTGCATTTATTGAAATCCAGGACTTAGGAAGTCTCAATAAGGACGGAAAATTTGAACTCCTTGGCCGTATGGACAATAGTGAACTCAGGGGTTGCAATTTATTATATGCTTGATTATATTGTATAAAAATTACAACCATGAAAAACTTACTGATAGCCCTTTTATTACTTTCTACTGGAAGTATAATTTCTTGTATGGCTTATATAATTTCAACTCCTATTTACGTCAAAG
>JANYCO010000154.1 GCA_025360235.1 Cytophagales bacterium | reverse complement strand
CTCCCCGCTCAGTGATGGGGACCTACTTTATTAAAAGACCATTGAAATTATGATTGATGTAAAAGAATGTAAAACAATTTGGAGTAACTGTTTGTCCGTAATTAGGGACATGGTTGGCGACCAAAGCTTTAAAACATGGTTTGAGCCGATTGTTCCCTTATCTTTAACTGATAATATTCTTACAATACAGGTTCCAAGTCGATTTTTTTACGAATGGTTAGAAGAACATTATGTACATGTTCTGAAAGATGCGATTCATGCTGAATTAGGGCCTTCTGCAAGATTAGAATACGCGATTTCAACCGATGGTAAGACTGTTGAAAACAATAAATTATATAATATAAGTTTACAATCTGGTAACAAAGCCGGAAGCAAAACTTCAGACTCAGCTTCAAAATCACATTCAGATACACGCGAAATCGGCCAGTTCGGTTTCGATGTTCAATTGAACAATCAATATCAGTTTGAAAACTTTATAGAAGGGGATTGCAATAGATTAGCACGTTCTTCCGGCTTTGCTGTAGCAAAGAAACCAGGAGCTACTTCCTTTAATCCATTGATGTTGTACAGTAAAGTAGGTCTTGGTAAGACCCACCTTGTGCAAGCTATTGGTAACTACATCAAAAAGAATCATGAAGGAAAATCTATTCTTTATGTTTCTTCAGAGAAATTTGCCAACCAATTTATGGAAGCTGTAAAAAACAACAGCATTCGTGATTTTTCTAACTTCTTCTTAAAAACTGATGTATTGATACTTGATGATGTTCAGTTCTTTGCCAACAAAGAAAAGACACAGGAAGTATTCTTCCATATCTTCAACGATCTTCATCAGTCAGGCAAGCAAATTATCATGACAAGTGATAAAGCACCTAAAGACCTTGCCGGATTTCAGGAAAGACTTCTTTCACGTTTCAAATGGGGACTTACTGCAGACCTTCAGGCTCCTGATTTTGAAACAAGAGTAGCAATCATTCAGAAAAAATTAGAAACGGAACAAGTTGAAATCCCTTCTGACGTATTAGAATATTTAGCGTATAGTGTTGATACAAACGTTCGTGAAATCGAAGGAGTGATCAATACTATGATTGCTCAGGCAGCTTTGAATCAAAGGCATATTGATTTGGAGTTGGCAAAACAAACAATACAATCTATTGTTCAAAATGTTGAAACAGAAGTAGGCATTGATTACATCATGAAATTTGTGTCTGAATATTTCTCTGTTACCATTGAGCAAATGAAAGACAAAACCCGCAAACGTGAGATTGTAGTTGCCCGTCAAGTGTCTATGTATTTTGCAAAAGAATATACCAATATGTCGCTGAAATCAATCGGTAGCAATTTCGGCAACAGAGACCACAGTACTGTTATTCACGCTATTCAATCCGTAAACGATTTAATGGATACTGACAAAAAATTTAATGCTACTATGCAGGATCTAATGAAGAAAATAAAACTAAAAGCAATTTAATATTCATTAAATTCATCCTTTGTAATTACTCCTTAAAGACCTTTCTGAAAATCAGAAAGGTCTTTTTTTGTCCTTCCCAAAACCATAACCTCGTTTGTACTTAATTGATTTTGGATTTTTAAACGCAAAGGACGCTAAGGATTGCGCAAAGATCGTAGAGAACTATGTTGCTCATTATAATAACATTTTGGATTCGCAAAGTGAACGCATTAATACCGCTAATGCCTATTGATTATCAGCATATTGCCAAATTTTATATAACTATAGAAATTTAAACGCTCTATAAGTGCCATTTTTTTATCAAATTATAAAAAAGAGTAATCAGGAATCATTACTTTAATACTAAGCAGGGTTTTATCCTTCTGACAAACTTGAAAAAAACAAAAGCAGAAAACTATAATTTTGATAATAAGTCAATTGTAAAATATTTGATCCTATTTCTGCTATTTTCATTTCTTCATCAGGCAAAGGGTGAAAAAATACTTATTCTTGACCCTAACATTGATGACTTCGTTTTGAAAGGGGATTATTTCGATGTATTTGAAGACCCAGAAAAAAAATATTCTATTGAACAAATAAGCAATCCGAAATTTGAAGGCTTCAGTAAAAAAGCTATCCTCTATGCTCACAACAAAAATTCACAGTCGGCTTACTGGCTTAAATTTAGTGTAAAAAAATCATCGGCAGATCAAAAACGATTTTTACTGGAAACCTATTCTCCGCATACTAACCTCATCGAGGTTTTTCTTCCGGGAACCGATGGACATTATACTATGCAGAATGGAGGGGAAAATTTCAAATTCAGCCAAAGAATATATAAAACAAAAAATATAGTCTTTGACCTCCCTGTAAATAAAACAGACAAAATCGTCACTTTCTATATTCGTATTGACTCAAAAAATTACAGCTCCTTTGATTTCAGAGTCAAAACCATCAATTATTTTCTTTTTTACATAACCAATGAATACTATTTCCTTGGATTGTATTATGGCATTCTTCTTATCATGGCGGTATATAACCTGCTCGTTTATTTTACAGTTAAAGATAGAGTTTATCTTTATTATGTATTCTATGTGCTCAGCAGCGCCATTATTACTATGACCGACGATGGGTTAGGGTTCCAGTATTTATGGCCCGACTTTCCCTTACTCAGCAGACCAATAGGATATACTATAGCACCAATTATTTTAATGCTGGCTTTTATACTTTATTCTACGAGTTTCCTAAATCTAAAAACACGGTTCTATTCCTTATGGCAATTAATTGTATTCATCACTTTTCTTTATCTGCTGTATTTTATTATATCGATTTTTTCCCTTGGCGAAGCGCTGCCAATAGTATACACCTTACCCTTTCTCGCCACTTATATAGTTGCCTGTATCAGTTATGTAAAAGGATACAAAGCTTCACGATTCTTTATACTTGGCTACTCTTCTATTTTAATAAGTATTGTTATTATTCAGTTAAGAGCTGAACACATTATTGAAGGAGGCTTTTTTGCTGTATACAGTTTTAATATCGGACTTGTGTTTGAAGTCGTAATTTTCTCCTTCGCACTTTCAGACAGAATTAAAATAATTAAAAAAGAAGGTGAACAAGCACAACAGGTCATTATTGAAACCCTGCGCGTTAATAAAGACCTGCAAGAAAAAGTGAACCGCGAACTGGAAGAAAAAGTAGCAGAAAGAACACAGGAACTTAGTTCGAAGAACAAAGAATTAGAGGACGTGAATAATAAACTTCTTGAACTTAATAATACTATCAACAAAATCAATGCAGGGCTTGACTATGACAACTGGTATCTAAAAAAAGATATTAAAAATGATTTGCAGGCCCGTATACTTGAAGAAGAAGTCCCGTTCGAAGAATTTTCAAAAATATTTCCTGAAGAACATTCCTGTCTTAAGTATTTAGCAGAACAAAAATGGAAGAATTTTTTCAGCTGTAGAAAGTGTGGCAATTTAAAATTTACAGATTCCATTGACAGAACAAAAAGAAAATGTACCGTTTGTGGATTTGTGGAATCAGCAACCGCCTACACATTGTTTCATGGAGTAAGATTTCCACTTAACAAAGCATTTTATCTTACCTATCTCTTTTACAAAAAAGATACAGGCAGAAACTTATCAGACCTTGCCGATTTACTTGGAATACGAAGAAATACCTGCGGAAAATTCAGAACTAAAGTAATTGAAAGCAGAGAACAATTTCACAAAATAAACAAACATCTTCCTCTGGAAAGCTGGGAAGACCTCGTGATCATTCGGAAACGAAAATAAAAATTTCGACTTTTACGTGAATCTGTCGCCTCGCTGACACAAAATTCGGCTCTATCTATATATTTTTGTATATTCAATCTTATAATTTATAAGTATGGTTTGTCCGAATTGTGAAACAGTGTACGAAGGAAATTTCTGCCCGGAATGTGGTCAAAAGACTATTCATGGCCGTTATACACTGAAAGGACTTGCCTCTGAATTAATTTTCTCCGCTTTTCATTTAGAAAAAAAAGGGCTTCCCTATACGGTAAAAGAACTAACGCTGCGTCCAGGAACCGCTATAAAAAATGTACTTGAAGGACAACGGCTAAGCCTTTACCCTCCTTTTAAATACTTAATTCTTGTAGGTACAATTGTCGTAATTTTGTCCCTTCGCTATGGTTTCTTTCATAGTGATGAGCTTACTTCCGTAAACGCTGACACTTATCAGATATCTTTCTTAACCGACCATAAAATTTTTTTTGATGGCTTCTTTAAATATGCAGAAGACTATGCTACCTTATTAAACCTAATAGCGATTCCAATTTTTTCCCTTTTCTCTTTTTTATTCTTTAAAGATTATGGTTATAACTATGCGGAGAGTCTAATC
>JANYCO010000375.1 GCA_025360235.1 Cytophagales bacterium | reverse complement strand
TAAGCCCAGGCCAAAGTCCGCAACTGCGCTAATTTTACTCCCCGCAGTTGGTTTAAAAGAGGCACAACTTGTTCCTGTTTAAGTTGTGATACTTTGGAAGCCAATTGCTTTTTTTCTTCAATAAGGTTCTTTAAAAGTTTTATACGCTCCAAAAGTTTATGAAAATTCTGTTGCTCTTTAGAAGCATTGTCTTTATCTGATTTTTTTGATGAAGAGGATTTCTGAAGCATACTAACTTATTTTTTCTTCAATTCTTCCTTTTGCTTTTTAGTTAGCGTAATGACCACTTGTTCGTACGAATGGTCTACCCATTTTAAAAATAATTTATCAGAAACAGTGCCATCCATAAGAACAGAATTCCAGTGTTTTTTATTCATATGATAACCAGGAAGCACTGCATCGTACTTTTCACGCAACATAACAGCCTCTTCCGGATCACACTTTAGGTTTACGCTATCAAAGTTTTCAATAGAGGTAATTGCAAAAATTTTACCCATCACTTTAAAAACAAGATATTCAGGACCGAAAGGTAATTCTTCGGCAACTCCCCTTTTAGAAATACAATATTCTCTAAAATCCTCAATGTTCATAGAAAAGATAATTGCAAGTTACATTGAAAAAATATCTACTAATTACTTTATAAAATTCTTGTAAATAATTACAATAATCCCGATAATCAATCCGGCAATTGAAATCTTATTGCTCCAGTGCATCGCCTTAATGGTCTCATTGGTAGGACGTGTAGGATCTTTCTTTCTGAAGTAATATCCAAACACTTCACTGAAGTCGAAATACTCTTTAAGTTTCATATTTTTAAGTTATGAGTTTTGAATTATGAATTTTAAGTTGATTATCCAATTCAAAACTTAACATTTAAAATTCATAATTAATTTATATTTTCTAACCACTTCCCATCTTCCCTTATCAGTTCGATGAGTTGATCTACTGCTTTGTCAGCAGGTACTGCTTTTTTAATTACGTTTTGTCCGCGGTAAAGTGCGATCTTATCTTTTCCAACACCAACGTAGCCATAGTCCGCATCGGCCATTTCTCCCGGGCCATTTACAATGCAACCCATGATTCCGATCTTGATACCTTTTAAATGATCGGTACGCTTACGAATCATTGCTGTAGTTTCCTGCAAATCAAAAAGCGTTCTTCCACAGGAAGGACAAGAAATATATTCTGTTTTTGACATTCTTGTTCTTGCTGCCTGCAAGATTCCAAAAGACAAACTATTCAAACTCTTAAGATGACCAAGCTGTTCGCCTTTATCGCTGAATGAATTTAATTCCGTACTTAATAAAATCCCATCTCCTAATCCATCAATTAGAAGTCCGCCAACATCTGTAGAAGCATACAACTGAAGTTGTGCTTCATTCATATTTTCAAATTGCCTTTGAATAATAACAGGAGCTTTCACTTCATTTTCCATTAAGAAAACAAACAACCTCCTGAGGGCAGGCATAGCATGGAGATTATTGGTAGTAATAATAAGCACAACTGTATTATCCTTTTTAACTTCCGTAAAAAAGGATTCATTCATTTGCTTATAATTTACTTTAACGAAATTTTGAGTAGAATGAAGTGTTGAAGTGTTTTCTAAATACTCCTCTCCTGTTAGTAAAGGAAATTTATTCGTGTGATCTTCGTGTTTTAGCCAGGTCTGATAATTTAGAATTTCTTTTAGTCCGTTGGGAAGCATGAATGAAATTTTACGATCACCGGTATAAATATAATCAGTACCCTGATCGTTCATACTCCATTTATCAGGAAGCGGCAAATAAAAATGTCCTACATTTTTCAGGTCTTCAATTTGTACCGCCTCTACCCTACTGTAGTCCATAATAACGCGAGGCACATTGCTTCCTCCTATATTATTAATTTCTGTAGAATTTCTTCTTGAATATTGATATGGATTTACCGGATAATTTTCAATTGATTTTATTTCTTTATGATCCTTACGATGTGTGTAACGATCGATCAGCATTTGCGCTACGGGAGCTTCAAATTCAGGATCTTCAGTAAGCGAAACTCTGACAGTATCTCCCAACCCATCTTCCAGTAATGTTCCAATCCCAACGGCAGACTTTATACGACCGTCTTCTCCCTCTCCGGCTTCTGTAACGCCAAGGTGAAGCGGATAAGGCTGAAGTTTTTCTTCTTCAAGTTTCTGAACAAGCATACGATAGGCCTGCACCATTACCTGAGTATTACTGGCCTTCATAGAAACTACCAGATTATAATAATTCATATCCTCACAGATCCGAATAAATTCAAGTGCCGATTCCACCATGCCAAGCGGAGTATCTCCATAGCGACTTAAGATACGATCGGAAAGAGAACCATGATTTGT
>JANYCO010000095.1 GCA_025360235.1 Cytophagales bacterium | reverse complement strand
GTACCCGCTCCTACTGAAGCATCCATAATCATAATTGAGACAGGTGTATGTGCCACGCTACTGGAGAAATTTACCACTACTGATTTCAGAACGATTGGTTGAAGTACTGTTAATCGTTGCACCCATTCAGGTCTGGTAGTCATCGTTGGGTTCGCCGTTCTCTCGTTCCATCCAGCTGTAGCCTGATCCATGTAACCCCGTCCACCATAATATTTTTTATTGGTTGGTACCGCTGTTGTTTGGGTGTAATAGGTATAAACAGTACCATTCGCGGCTACAGAAGGAGTGACTATTGTACTAGTTCCGGTAGCAAATGGAGCACCTCCTGTAGAAGCGTTGTACCATTCTACTGAACTTCCGGAAGACAATGTAGAAGAAGCGGTAGTGCTGGAGCATACAGTAAGTGTGGAAGCTGTAGGTATAGGTGCATCCGTTTGTAAACTTACAATTATGGTATCATAGACCACACAGGGAGTAGTAGTACCAACAGGATTGGCTTGTTGCGTAATTTTTACCGAATATGTTCCTGCAGCAGTAATCGCTTGCGTAGGGCTGGTTCCAAGCGCTACGTTACCATTATACCATTGAAAGCTACGAGTAGGTGATCCGCCTGTAGCAGCCACATTAGAATTAAGAGTAATGCCAGGAGTAGAACAAATAGTAGTATCTTTTCCAATGTAAGGTAGCGGTGGACATGGATTCGTTGTGTTTGTATTTCCAAACATTTTGGAATAAGTATAAGACAAAAGAGACTCTCCTGTTGAAACATCTTTATCTAAAGATACATCCCAGATTACAACACCTGCTCCATTGTATGTAGTGCTTCTGATAGCGTCAATTTTTGCATTGATAGCAGGTTGTCCATTATAATAGACAGAAGATGTAGAAGGGCCATCAGTAGTCCATGCACCAGCGGGTAACACATTATAATTTAAAATAGTAGACCTTGCAGGATTCTTTCCATAAAAAGGAATCCCGATACACATTTTAGAAAAAGGAATCCCTCTGCAAGAATTCCAGTTTGTCATTGAAGTGTTTCCATCGGCAGGAAAGGAATGGTTGTTGGCATTATACGAAGAAGGTAGGTCATAAGCCATCATATGAAAATAATCTGTAGCTGTTACCATCGCATTTCCTGTAGCAGGAAAATAACCCATGTGATTAGTTCCTGTTCCTACTGCAGGGCATCCACCAGCTGTTTCTCCTCCTACCGCAACACTTATTTTAAGTTTAGGGTTAGTTGATAAATTGATTCTGTTTCTTAGTTCGACCACAAAAGCAGCAAAATTTGCTACCTGTGCAGCTGAAGTAGGAAATTCCCAGTCCACATCTATTCCTGCAAGATCATGTTTGATGGCAAAGTTAACAAGGTTTGTACAGAAAGTTGTTCTTGTTCCCGCTGCATTACAAACGGCATTAAGTCTTGTAGGTCTAACGCCAGTGATGGTAGCACTTGCACCACCCACAGCAACCCATAATCTTGGGCCATTGTCTGTCATCGGATAACATTTAGATTTTACAATCTGAAACTTATCCATTTCAAAATCAAAGTTCGGATCACTAACTCTATCTATTATTAATGCTCCAGTATTGGTTGCATCAGGATTAATAAAGCAAAAAACCACATCCGTCAATTTACCAAACTGTATCTGGCTAAGTGCGATAGAACTTACGCCAGGAGGATTGCCCGAGGCATAACTTGGAAGATATCCCACAAGTCTCTGAGCGGCACTGTCAGTTGATATTGCTAATAACAATATTCCTATAGAAAAGGAATAAAGACAGGACTTAAAAACTAATTTAGTTTTCATATTTTTTACAATAAGTATTAAGTATTCGTAAGTATACTATGATACAAAACCTTTCCTAAACCCTTAAAAATATGTAGATAAAATGGCCAATTTAACCAGTAAAAATTAAGTTCAAAACAAAAAAATATAGCACCTTAGTTACTAGAGTGCATATGAAAAAAGCATAAATAGGCGATTTATTTTGAATTCTGTTGCGGAAAAAACCCTATTGCTTTGATTAAATTAAGAATCAAGAGCAAAGGATAATTTTATATTTTTTCCAAGAAAGAATAGCGCATTCGCTTTAATTTATCCTGATATAATTTTAGATAATCTTTTTTCATCTCTTCATTTAAAAAACTTCTCCCAACCAGGTCTTCTACTTCTTTTTCAAAAGCGGAAAATAATTGAATTTCATGTTTGACGATTGGTTCACATAATCCTATTTTTAATCCTAGCTCAAAAAAATCATCGTATGCATAGAAGCCATTACGCTCAAAACTATCCGTTTCATAATCCCCTTCGAATAGCCCATTTTTGAAGGCTAGATCGCTATCATTAACATGTAAGTGGGAACAAAGTAGATCATAAGCAGGACTTAGAAGATAATCGCCATCATTCGTTTCCATTAGAGAGTAATTCTTTAGATGGGCATCACCATTAGAGAAAATGTAATTGAAAAGTACTAAACGAAATAGTTTTACAGATTCTATTTTGTAAGCTCCCACGAATTGTTGTAATGTTTTGAAAAGAAGTTCTACACTACCTCCGTATTTAAATTCTTCTCCAGCAGTTTCAGCAGTTTTCTGAGCAAGCGAAGCGAAATCATCAATACCATATTTAGTTCCGTCTGGTTTTATATCAAACCTTCTTGTTATATATGCAGGCTGGTCGTCCTGGAAGAAAATAATTCCATTGGCCGCAGTATATATATTAAATACCTGCTCTGCTAGCTGCATTGTTAGATGTTCATTTGCCGGAACTTGATTTACTTTTAATAAATCCTCTGGAATCGGTTTGAGAATATACTGTCCATGTTCACCCGGATTATTTAATCGTAGCTTATTTTTTTCGAGCATAAGAGAAAGCTTTTTCTGAACACCGGAAATAGAAAGTCTTTTGCGATTTTCCATAAATAATTCATTTGTTTTTTCATCTTTCTCTGGAGGTAAAAAAGGAAGGATTGGACTCACCTTTTTACCCTTGAAAAGTTTTTTCAAGGCAGATGGGCTATAAGAATTATAACCTGTTTTAAGAGTAGAAGGACAACGATCAAGTATCATACATTCATTGGTCTAACGGTGACAGCTCCGATCGTGTCAGTTCCGGCGGTAGCAAGTAACAAAGAGAAATAATCTTTTTCATCTATTTGAAGTTGGCGACATTGCAATTTTTTGTTTACACCTTCAGCCAGTAAATTAAAGAAGAAAGGGAAAAGCACATCATTTTTGTATTCTTGTTTTGATTTAGGAAAAGTGAGGCTGATAGCAGGAGAGGGAGAGTTTAAATAATTGTCTTCATATCGGAATATATATGTCCCCTTATCTTCTTTGGTTAGTATACCTGCTAGCTCATTGTTTCTATGTATTTCTGCACTTCGCATTAATTATTGCTTTTTTTCAATATGACTTCCATTTCCATTCCTAATACTTCTACTATTTTTGCCAGTATATCTAATGAAGGATTGCCTTTGCCCTGTTCAATAGCATAAATGGTTTTAATTCCAACTCCGGAAAGATTGGATAATTCTTCCTGACTTATTCGTAGAATATCTCTACGTTGCTTGACAATATCACCTAATATATTTTTATTCATATGGTATTATAATGCCGATTTAATATGCTTTATTCTGCAAATATACAAATAAAAGCCTATTATCAGTAATATATTACCGTTTTTTGTGTTTTATATAGGTCATTTATTATTTAAAATACAAATCGGTATTATAATACTGATTTGTATATGAATATGCTCAATATTTAAACATGATTTGTTACAGATGCGATTTTTCGAATGCAACTTCATGTTCACAAAAATAGCATGTTCACGAAACGTGAACAGATGGAAAAGATGAACACATTTTGTGTTAGGCTTACTTTATAATTTCTATTGCACTAGATTATCCATGGTTAATTACAGATAAAGGGACTTGTGAAGATAATGGACAAATGTTTAAACCAAATAAAAAAAGAGTTACGATTTTAACCGTAACTCTTTCATTTATAAGCGGAATGGACGGGACTCGAACCATCGACCTCCTGCGTGACAGGCAGGTTCATATTATTATGAGTTAAATTCAATTATTTTTAATTATATTGTATATCAATAACCTATGTAAATACAATTTCCAATTATGAAACGTTATTTCCTAACATTTCGTAGATTTGTTTTACCTATGTTTTACCTATCTAATTATTATGGCCTCAGTAAAAGTTATACTAGCGAAGCATAA
>JANYCO010000734.1 GCA_025360235.1 Cytophagales bacterium | reverse complement strand
ATCTTAAAAAGAGAATAGACCTTCTTCAGGCCAATAAGAGACACCTACCTCAACTGGTTGATAAATTAAAAACTAAAGTTTCCGAATCCATAAAAAGAAACAGAAATTTCTTTGAAGAATTTTCTGATAATGTAATGATCGTTTCCAGTGGTTTCCACGAATTCATTGAACCTATCGTAACTGAGTTTGGTATAAAAAAAGAAAATATTTATGCCAACACTTTCGAATTTGATCAACATGGCAACATCGTTGGTTTCGACAAAAACAATGTTCTTTCCCGCGACAAAGGCAAGATCGAACAATTGAAGAAAATGAAACTGAACGGCGAGGTTTATGTAATCGGTGATGGCTATACAGACTACGAAATAAAAGAAGCCGGACTGGCAGATAAATTCTATGCCTTTACTGAAAATATTTCCAGAAATGCCGTTCTTGAAAAAGCAGAATTCATCGCTCCTAGTTTTGATGAATTCCTTTACCAGAACAATCTTCCGATGGTAATTTCTTATCCTAAAAACAGGATCAAAGTTTTACTATTAGAAAATATTCACCCTGAAGCAGTAAAAATATTTAAAAGCGAAGGATACACTATTGAAACCGTTGTGGGTGCAATGGAGGAAGAGGAACTTTGCGAAAAAATAAAAGATGTTTCTATCCTTGGCCTTCGTTCTAAAACACAGGTTACTCAAAAAGTACTGGACAGCGCACAACGTCTGATCTCTATCGGCGCATTCTGTATTGGTACAAATCAGATTGAACTAAAAGGTGCTGTTAAAAAAGGCATTGCTGTATTCAACGCTCCATACAGCAACACTCGTTCGGTAGTAGAGCTCGTAATCGGTGAGATGATCATGCTGATGAGAAATACCATTGAGAAAAGTAATGCCATGCACAAAGGAAAATGGGACAAGTCTGCCAACAACAGCTTTGAGATTCGTGGTAAAAAATTAGGTATAGTAGGATATGGGAATATTGGTTCTCAACTTTCTGTTATTGCTGAAGCTTTAGGAATGGAAGTTTACTACTACGACACTGTTGAAAAACTTCAGCTTGGAAATGCCCGCAAATGCGGGAGTCTGAAAGAATTGCTAAATATTGCAGATGTCGTTTCCATGCATGTTGACGGCAGACCAACAAACAAAAATGTAATCAGCGCAAAAGAATTTGACATGATGAAAAAGAATGTCATTTTCATCAATCTTGCGCGTGGTCATGTAGTGGATATTGAGGCCTTAGTTGCCAATCTTAAAAGTGGTAAAGTATGGGGAGCTGCCGTTGATGTATTCCCTTACGAACCAAAAAACAACAAAGAAGAATTCATTAATGAGCTTAGAGGACTTCCAAATGTAATCTTAACTCCACACATTGGTGGTAGCACGGAAGAAGCACAATTCAATATCGGAAATTTTGTTCCGAACAGAATCCTTGAATACGTAAACTCAGGAAATACTTTCCAAAGTGTAAACTTCCCGAATATTCAACTACCTGATCTTGGAAATGCACATCGTCTGATGCACTTACACGAAAACGTACCAGGCATTCTTGCTCAGATCAACAATGTACTAGCCAAACATAAAATCAATATCTTAGGTCAATACTTAAAAACAAATGAGCAGGTAGGTTATGTAATTACGGACATCGATTCTAAATACAAAAAAGAGGTTATCGAAGAGCTTAAAAACATTCAGAACACTATTAAGTTCCGGATTTTATATTAGCAGATTGTAAAAGGTGGAAAGTGAAAGGTAAAAGGTAAGAAGTAAAGGGTTACTCTGATTTATTTCACATCTAACATTTTACCTCTCACCGTTCAACTCTTACCAAATTAACAAACATGAACAAAAAACTATACTTCACCGTCGGCCCCTCAGAGCTCTATCCAACTGTAGCGCAACATGTACAATCAGCGTTGGATGAAAAAGTAGGTGTGATTTCTCATAGGGGAAAACAATTCGAAGCGATATATAAAAATGCCAACGATGGCATTCGTACACTTCTGAATATTCCGTCTGATTTTCATATTTTCTTTTTATCGTCCGCTACAGAAATATGGGAAAGAATTATTGAAAACTGTGTAGAGCATACAAGCTTTCATTGCGTGAATGGTTCATTTTCAAAACGTTTTTCTGAATTTTCAACTGAGCTTGGCAAAAAAGCATTTATAGAAAAAGCAGACTTTGGAAAAGGTTTTTATCCTGATAAAATAAATGTACCTGCCGAAGCAGAAATTATTTGTTTAACCTACAATGAAACCAGTTCGGGTGTTTCTATGCCTGTAGAAGATATTAATAAATTCAGAGAAAAAAATAAAGAAGCTCTTATCTTTGTGGATGCGGTTTCTGCCCTACCCTATCCTAAATTAGATTTCAGCAAAATCGATTCTACTTTCTTTTCTGTTCAAAAATGTTTTGGTCTTCCAGCAGGACTTGGTGTATGGATTGTGAATCAACGCTGCATGGACAAGGCGAATAGCCTATTGAAAAAAGGAAAGTCTATTGGTACTTATCATACCTTACCTTCTTTATTAAGTAAAGGAAAAGACAACCAAACTCCGGAAACTCCAAACGTTTGGAATATTTATTTATTAAGTAAAGTAGTAGAAGACTTCAATAAAAAAGGAGTTGATACTATTCGAAAAGAAACGGAATTAAAAGCTAAAATGCTTTACGATTATATTGAAAGCAGTCAGAATTTCTCTTTTGCTGTAGAAGATGTAAGACTTAGATCTTTTACTACAATTGTAGCAAATACAAAAATTTCTGCCGCTGATATAAACAAAAAACTTGAACCCTTTGATATGGCAATAGGCTCAGGCTATAGCTCTTATAAAGATACTCAGGTTAGAATCTCTAATTTCCCAGCCAACTCTGTTGAACAGATGGAGACATTGGTAAAAAAGATGAAAGAATTATTTAATTAAATTATAATTTTTGAGTTATGGATTTTTAGTTAAACATTTAATTTAAAATTCATAACTCAAAA
>JANYCO010000713.1 GCA_025360235.1 Cytophagales bacterium | reverse complement strand
TGTAGCAGGTATCCAGTTTCTTATTTCACTCATCCAACTATCATTCGTTAATACTAACAAAATACAGTTAAACATAAAAGTAGGAAACGAAAGTAAAGCGCTAATCGAAAAAGCGGGATTCAAAGATTTATTCAACTATACTAATCTTAAATAAAATTTAAAATGAAAAAGACAATCTTAATAGCAGACGATTCCGAAAGCGTACGAGAAGTAGTAAGCTTCACACTGGAAAATGCCGGTTACAACGTACTTTCAAGCGTAGATGGTGAAGATGCCATGAAACATTTAAATGGCCTTGATATTCATCTGGTGGTAACGGATTTACATATGCCAAAAATGGATGGCATCTCATTGATCCGCGAAATCAGATCAAGCGAACATTATAAAGGGGTTCCAATTTTATTCTTAACAACCGAATCTCAAAATTCCAAAAAAGAAGAAGCTAAAATAGCCGGAGCAACGGGCTGGATAGTGAAACCTTTTATGGCAGATAAATTACTATCAGCAGTACAAAAAGTTATACGATAATGGATCTATTTAAAGTCAAATTTCTAAACGAAGCAGCCGACCTGATTAATAATCTGGAGGAGTCTGTACTTTCCCTTGAAAACAACAGGGAAGATGGTGCCCTCATTGAACAGATCTTTCGGGTTATGCATACTTTCAAAGGCAATAGCAATATGTTTGGGTTTGACAAGATAGGAGAATTCACTCATCACCTGGAAACGATCTACGATCTTGTTCGGGCTAAAAAAATTCTACTTAGTCAGGAAATAGTAAACATTACACTTTTCTCTGTAGACCATATAAAAAATCTATTAAAAGAAGATAAAGAACAAAATGGCGAAGTTCTCGCCATGCATACTCATCTTCTGTCTGCAATCAAAGAAATTATTGGGAAATTTGATGAGAATAAAATAGAGCACACTGTAACTAATTTAACGGACCTTACAGGAGGGAAGATGAATACCTTCCACATTTCATTCCAGCCAAATAAAGACATTCTGATAAGAGGGAATAATATTTTCTATTTATTAGATGACTTGTTAGCATTGGGCGAGGGGAAAGCATTTCCAAAAATTGGCAACTTACCAGGTGCACATGAAGCAGATTTTACATCTTGCTACCTTGAATGGGATATTTTTCTTGCCACCTCTGAAAGCGAATCTACTATTAAAGAGGTGTTCATGTTTGTAGAAGGGGAATGCGAACTAAAAATAACTTGTATCTCTAAGGATTGTAACTCATTTAAAGAAGATAAATTTTTCAAAGAAGCAAGTGGATTTACTCTTTTCTCAAACAATTCAGTGGTTGAAAATCTATTGAAACAAGCCAATGAAAAGGCAAGTATGCCAGCTGATGCTAAACTATCCTCCAAAACAGTTCTTTCAAATAAAGAAGCAAGTAATATAAAAGTTTCTTCCGATAAGTTGGATGAATTGATGAGTCTTGTAAGTGAATTGGTCACTACACAAGCCCGATTAAGTCAGTTTTCTGAAGAAAGCAAGAATACAGAACTAAATGTAATAGCCGAAAATATAGAAAAAATTTCCCGTCGTCTTCGTGACAACACTTTCAACATTTGCCTTGTTCCGATAGGAAGTATGCATACACGTTTCAAACGCCTGGTAAGGGACCTTGGAAACGAATTGAATAAAGAGGTGAATTTTAAGGTTGAAGGTGCTGAAACCGAATTGGACAAAACTATTGTAGAAAACTTAACCGATCCATTGTTGCATATTATCCGAAACAGCATGGATCATGGTATCGAAAAGGCAGAAGACCGAATTAAATCCGGTAAACCAGCAAATGGCAGTATTCTTTTACGTGCCTATAATTCCGGGGCCAATGTTCATATAGAAATTATTGATGATGGCGCCGGATTAGATCCTGAAAAAATAAAACACAAAGCACTTGAAAAAAGTCTTATTAATGAAGAAGATAAATTAAGCAAAAAAGAAATCTTTGACTTAATCTTCCTGCCAGGATTTTCTACTGCAGAAACAGTTACCGGAATTTCCGGAAGAGGGGTAGGTATGGATGTAGTAAGCAGGAATATAAAAGATCTTAGAGGAGATATTGTTGTTGAATCAACATTAGGGGAAGGAACTAAAATAACTATTATTCTTCCACTTACCCTTTCCATTATAGACGGACTCTTGGTAAAAATAGAGCACACCCATTTTATAATTCCTCTTTCTGCTGTAGAAAAATGTTATGAAGTAAAACATGAAGTATTTGAAAATAACTTTAAAGAACTTATTATTCTGGATGGTGAACAATACCCGTACTTATATCTAAGAGACGAATTTAATTTAAAAAATAATACACCAACTATCGAACAGGTTATCGTTGTAAAAAACAACGATAAACAAATAGGTATTTCAGTAGACTCAATAGTAGGAGAATACCAGGCAGTATTAAAACCCCTTGGTAAATTATACCGATCTGTACAAACAATTTCCGGCGCTACAATTTTAGGAGATGGTTCTGTAGCATTAGTAATGGATATAAATCAAATGATTAAACAACACTCTATACAATATAAAGAATTGGCTTATGAAAAATGAAATACAACTTGAAATTGAATCTTTTTTGACCTTTAAACTGGAAGAAGAAACCTTTGCCGTAAATGTAGAAAAGGTTATCGAGATTCAAGAATTAAGACAAATAACAAAGGTTCCAAAAACACCAGCGTATATGCGGGGTGTAGTCAACCTAAGGGGAAGTGTACTTCCTGTAATTGATACTCGAATAAAATTCGGATTGTCACAAATTGAAGAAACAGTTAATACTTGTATCCTCGTACTAAAAATTGAATTGGAAAATGATACGATTCTTTTGGGACTTCTTGTAGACAGTGTACAGGAAGTATTGGAATTGCCCTCTTCCCAAATCAATCCTCCACCAAGCATAGGGAGTAGATATAAATCAGAGTTTATTACCGGAATGGGAAAAATAAACGACAACTTCATTATGCTGTTGGATATAGACAAAATATTTTCGGTAGACGAAATCGTAAGCGTTCAGCAAACTTTAGCAAATTAACATTATATAAAAAATAATTAAATAAAATAACAAAACAGTAAACCCCTATAAATATGAGATTCACTATAAAAAACAGGTTAATCCTGGCATTTTCGCTGCTAATAATTTTAACAGCCTTTATCTTCTACATCGCCACTGACATTTCAAGAGCATTGAAGGAAAATCTTAATGTTATTGTAGACTTAAATATTAGAAAAGTTATCATAGCTGGAAAACTGGCTGGAGATGTCGAAAACATTACCAAAAGAGAAAAAGACATCATACTTTCTGCAGGAGATAAGGATTTGATGGATAATGCTTTGAAGAAAAGAGAAGATAGGAACAATGAGTTCCTAAAAAGAATAGAAGAGCTTAAAGAAATTGGTGATGAAGAAGAACTTCGATTTATGAGTGAACTTGAAAAGTTATGGGAAAATTATCTTATCGAAAATAAAAAGATAATTAACATTGTATCTAACTCAAATGGAGATTCCTCCAAATTAAAAGCAGCTTATTTAATTTCCGTCGGATCGGCAAGAGATGCTCACATGAAAACTGCTGATTTACTTAAAGAATTAAACGTAGACCTGCAAGAAGATCTTGCCACAAATAAACTTGAAACAGATAAAGCCTATGAAGCATCAAACAGCAACATGAGGATCTTGTTAATAATTAGTATCCTCTTTGCAATAAGTATCTCCATTTGGATTATTAATTCAATTTCTAAATCATTGGCAAAAGCAGGAGAAGCCATTAGAAAAATTTCAGAAGGAGACCTTACCATTGAAATCGATACTACAAGTAAAGATGAAATCGGCGAGTTGTTAATGAACATGAAAGGAATGGTGAACAAACTTCGTGAGGTAATTGATTTTGTACGTACTGCAACAGGAAATATTTCTGCAGCAAGCTTCCAAATGAGTGGTTCCTCTCAGCAAATGTCTGAAGGTGCGACAGAACAAGCAGCATCAGCAGAAGAAGTAT
>JANYCO010000704.1 GCA_025360235.1 Cytophagales bacterium | reverse complement strand
CGGCTGGCCGGATTGGGCCGGAGAGATTTCTGATAAAGCGCATACAGGTACAAAAAGCGTCATGGTAAAAAATGATACGAAGGAACGTACCTGGATTATGAGAAGACAAGCGGTTGTTATTCCTAAAGGGTTGAAAAGTTTTAAAATTTCTGCTTGGGTAAAACTTGAAAATGCGGAGAAGATGTCTAACGGGTGGGAAGGTCCTAGGATTTACATCACGTTCAAAGACAACGAAGGGTTACCGATCCCACAAACGGATGTACCCTTTTATAAAGGCGATGGTACGCTCGACTGGCATTACGCAGAGCAGGATATCTCTATCCCAGGCCCGGCAAGAGAACTGGAAGTTAATATTGGTTTAGCGAATGCTTTTGGAGCCATCTATGCAGATGATCTAACCCTCAAATTTGAAACGCTCGAAGAAATGGCGAAAGGAATCAAAGAGGGTTGGTACATTATGGAAACTAAACCAGATCAGTATTCAGGACATTATGTAGATTGGTCTTCGCTCTTAGATGCTCCTTCAGGTAAGCATGGTTTTCTAAAGGTAGTAAATGGCAAAGAAGTTTTTGAAGACGGCACTACAGCAAAATTCTGGGGAGTGAATATGACTGCAGAGTTTTGTTTTTTACCAAAAGCAAAAGCAGATTCGCTTGCCAATCGTTATGCCAACATGGGCTGTAACCTGGTTCGTTTTCACCACATGGAAGCGCCATGGTCGCCACGTAACCTTTTTGGTTCAGGAGATGCCGTAACTACCCGAAAATTGGATCCGGACAGAATGGATCAATTGGATTATTTAGTCGCTGCGTTTAAGAAGAAAGGAATTTATGTGTACATGGACTTGCTTGTTCAGCGTCAGTTCAAGCCGGGAGATGTACCTCAGGGCGCTACTCCTGAAAACGGAGCTAAACAAGTAGGTGTTTTTGATGATAAAATTATTGAGTTGGAAAAAGAATTTAACGAGCAACTTTTTACGCACTTCAATAAATATACAAACCTGGCGTACAAAGACGATCCTGTATTTATTGGTTCTGAACTAGTGAACGAAACCTGGGTAGGTGGTCAATGGCAGGGAGATTGTCTTACACCTTACTATGCTAAAATACTCGACGAAAAATTTCAGAAGAGTTCTTTTTATGCTGGGAAGCCACGTTCGATCTTAAAGCAGCTACCTCCGTTGGACATGTATTGTGCTCAAAGGCTGACAGCAGAAAATAAAAATTCTGACTCTGTCAACACTATGAAATTTTTGCTTGATCTCGAATCAAAATATGTTGATAATATGACTTCGCATTTACGAAGTGTTGGAGTGAAATATCCAATTGCGTATACCAATTTCCCTTATTCATTTACAGGATTATTAAAAAATAAAAGTAAAGGGGATATAATTATAAATAATAGTTACTGGTCGCATCCCTGGGATTATAGTCTGGGGGCTTTGTCTCCAACCTATATCCAATCTCAATTGCATAAACACAAAACCAGTCTCATTGTAGAAAATGCTATTTATAATGTAAAAGGAAAACCATTTATGATTACCGAATGGAATGCCTGTTATCCTAATCCCTATCGCTGCGATGCAATTCCATTAATGACCGCATACGGATCTTTACAAGGCTGGCAAAATTTTACACAGTTTACTATGACGGATGATGCTAACGGCGCTAACAGTTTAGCCCCGTTTGGAGTGGGCAATGACCCAATCCACATGGCACAATGGGTAGTGGGCGCGCCAATGTTTTTAAGAGGAGATGTAAAACAAGCAACCGGACTGGTGCGTCATGCAATAAAACCAGAGACTGTTTATGAACTTCCTAATCAAGACCCGTATTTACAAAATAATTATTACTTGGCTTACGTCACTAAATATGAAAACACGTTTGATAATGATCCTGTTGGTAAACCGGAAGATTATCTGAAATATGTTGATCTGAACAAAGAGGTTTACACCAGTGAGACAGAAGAATTAAAAGTATATGGAAAAGAAAAAATATTTACGGTAAATACTCCAAAAACACAAGGTGCAGTAGCTGAATTTAAAGGTAAAGAAATCGATTTACCTTTTTTGAAAATGAAACTTGAAAACAATTTTGCTTCTGTATTTATTGTATCCAAAGATAATTTGCCATTAAGCGAATCGAAGAATTTTTATTTGGTTGTAACGACCAATGTAGAAATGAAAGGACAGCAGTGGGACGATAAATTTCGAGAAGATTGGAAACAAGGAGGGAATGGCCAACTGAAAAAAGCGGGAGCATTTCCTATAATCGCTGAAATGGCGAATGGCTCTGTGGTGATCAAGAAAGATCTCGATCCCTTGAAAGTAAAAATTGAACAGCGCAGTATGTACGGTGCTAAAACAAGTCTGATTTCCGGAGTTAAAACAAACGAAGGTTTGATGATTGATCTTAAATCCTTGAGAAGTTTTGTAGTAGAGATTACATTGAATTAATATGAGAATTTTCACACTGATTATTATAGTCGCTTTTCCGCATTTCGCTTATTCAAGAATTGCTTCTGATTCATTGAAGCATGCCGGAAACGACAGTGCTAAGTCGGTTTTATCCAACGCAAGAATTTATGCAGTAAAAAATGCGGAGTTCGAAGGAAAGAAAAGACCATTTACCATGGCGTTTGAATTGCCGAAAAGTGGAGAT
>JANYCO010000692.1 GCA_025360235.1 Cytophagales bacterium | reverse complement strand
TTCCAATTTCAACAGAGTATTTAAAGAATATACAGGACAGTCCCCTTCCGATTTAAGAAAGGATTTAAATACCAAATTATGAGCGATTTAATATTTTGCATACATTTTTTAAGATTCTGCAAAATGCCAACGGTATCTTTTTTAGTACTTGCCGATATAAATAAATTACTCCCATGAAAAAAATAGTACTTCTCTTTCTATTATTAATCTTACAACAAACATCTTTTGCCACCATTTATTATATGGCCAACTCCGGAAACGACAGTCAGACCGGAACATCGAGTTCAACTGCCTGGAAAACCATTGGAAAGTTAAATATTATGCTCGCCAGCATGCTCCCTGGTGATCAGATTTTATTTAACTGTGGTGATACCTTTGAGGGAGAAATTCACATTCCTTCTGGTATTGGTGGAAACCCCGGAACACCTATTGTATTCGACAGCTACGGAAGCGGGAATAAGCCAATACTATCAGGCAGTGTGTCCATTCCTGCCTGGACGCTTTCAGCTCCTAATATCTGGCAGGCCTCTCTAACATTTAATAATGTGGCACAGGTATTTGAAAACCATAAGCGTCTCCTTTGCGCACGTATACCCAATACAGGTTATTTTCGAATCGGTGCAACTAATGGAAATGCAGGTTTTACAGATGCTACGCTTTCTAATACTGTCAACTATTGGAAAGGCGGAGCACTACGTTGGCATCTTAATGAATTCTGGTGGGGGGCTGCTGATATTGATTCCAGCAGTACAAATGGTTATTTAGGGTTTGTCTATCCATCCAGTGCTTACAATTCATTGGCAACCGGTTCAGGATATTTTATCGAAAATAAATTCGAATTATTGGATACGTTAAACGAATGGTTTTTTGATAAAACAAACAAAATACTTTATCTGTATAGCACTACTGATCCCTCAACAAAAAATATAAGTGCTTCTGTTTACAATATTGGCCTTGGAACAAATTGGCCTTGGGTGAATAAATACATTACAGTAAAGAACCTGGCATTCCGAGAACAAGCACAGGACGCAATGGAACTGAGAGGTTCCCAAAATCTAGTCATTCAAAAATGTGATATATACAATGTAGGACAATATGGAATACTTATGAGTTCAGACTATGCAAGCATGACCCGCTTCAACGACATAAGCGACAACCATATTGAAAACTGTATTTCAAATGGTATTTATACTTTCAATGTCTCTCAATCTCAGATCTCAAAGAACATTATAAAGAACAGTGGTCTCTATCCTTCCGCCGGAGGTACTTCAGAAGCCGCAGGACAATGCGGTATGCGTTTATGGTTTGGCGATTCATTAACCATTACTTATAATAAAATTGACAGTAGTGGTAATTGCGGAATTGTTTTAGAATCAAGTTATAGTCTGATCGAAAAAAATATTGTCGAACATTCTATGCTTCTCCTTAGTGACGGAGCCGCTATCTATAACAATACAGGAGGAAATAATATCTACCGAAATAATATCTTAAGATACACCGAAGGAAATATGGAAGCCAGTGCTCTGAATCCACCGAGATATACCAAAGAACTTTATTTTGATGCTTCAGGAGAGCACAACTCCATTATTGAAAATAACACAATGGTAAGTGGCGCAAAGAATGCCGGCATCGGACTTACCCCGAATACCGGCAATATCAAAATTCGAAACAATGTTGTTTATAAATGTTTCAGAGGATTAGAAATTTATAATTACGATCCTTTTGGCAATCCTGTAAATACGTTGGAAGTGGTAAACAATACTTTTTATTCAAACCTCCCAAGTGCACATCCTTATTATGTCAACGCCTGGAATGGAATAGCTTCTATGTATACAAAATGCGACAGTAATTATTTATGTAATCCATTTTCCAATGAGATCGCTGAATATGCAAATGGTCCTACGACTACGTATCCGAATTTTACTCAGTGGAAATCAGCCAGCGCTGTAGACATGAATTCGACATTAAGTTTTTTTCTCTGGACTTATCCTACAGACAGTTCATTTATCCTTACTAATGAACTGGACTCAACGGTAAAATTTACTTTCCAAAATTCTGTTCTTGATTTAGATAACCAATCGCTCTCTTCTATAATATTGGGCCCATTCAGCTCGAAAATATTAATTGGGTCTTCTCCAATAATTGATTCGTTGGTGATTACAGGAGCTATTTCTGTCGTTGACAAGTTCAATGCATCACTATATCCTAATCCTGTAAACCAGATGCTAACGATTCAAACAGAAGGCCCCTTTTCTTTGAATGAGAAAATAGAATTAATGGACAACACAGGAAGGCTGATGTATAGCCAAACCATTCAATCAAAACTCACTGAAGTTAATATTTCCAAATTCAACGATGGGGTCTATTTTGTGAAAATCGGAGACAATGTCAAAAAAATTATTGTACAACATTGATTCAGGTTGTCAGAACTTTGATTACACTGATTGAGTGATGGTGTCTAGTCCTGCTTTGTCCACTGACAATTCACGGCATGGGCAATCGGGTTAAACAAGATTTTCTAAAAGATTTTTCACGATAAATAATTGTACTAATAGCATAACTAGTTCTATTTTTTATATATAAAATATATAATTTTTTATATAAAAAAAATAACTATACATATGTTATTCATTAAAAAAATATGATAATTTTATATTATAATT
>JANYCO010000661.1 GCA_025360235.1 Cytophagales bacterium | reverse complement strand
TCTATAGACGAAATTGGCGAAGAACATATTGGTACCTCTTTCGCTACTCCTCTTAGAGAAGATGCTTTTGCGATGGACGATGCAACTAAAATTGAGCTTATCCAAAAACACTTCCGGGAGATTATGCTTATCATGGGCCTTGACCTTACAGACGATAGTTTGAAAGGAACACCGGAACGTGTAGCCAAAATGTATGTAAAGGAAATTTTCTGTGGCCTGAATCCTCAAAACAAACCAAAAATCCGTTTGTTCGAAAATAAATATAAATACGACCAGATGTTGGTCGAAAAGAACATCAATTTTTATTCCTATTGCGAACACCATTTTGTTCCCATCATAGGCAAAGCACACCTTGCCTATATTTCTTCCGGAAAAGTGATTGGTCTTTCCAAACTTAACCGTATTGTTCAGTATTATGCCAAAAGACCACAGGTGCAAGAAAGAATGACGGTGCAAATAGCCAATGAAATGAAAGAAGTATTGCAAACAGAAGACATTGCAGTGCTAATGGACGCTTCACACTTATGCGTTTCTTCAAGAGGTATAAAAGATATAAATAGTTCTACTGTCACCTCTCATTACTCAGGAAAATTTTTGGATGAACAAGTGAAAAATGAATTTTTGAAATACGTAAAATAATGATTAATCATTAACCATTATTATGTTAGATAAGTACGGAATAGCGAAACGAATAGCGCAGGAAGTAAGAGACGGATACTATGTGAATCTTGGTATTGGAATTCCAACACTTGTAGCCAATTATATTCCGGAACATTTCAATATTGTACTTCAATCTGAAAATGGCTTACTTGGTATGGGACCATTCCCTACAAAAGAGGAAGTAGATCCTGATCTTATTAATGCGGGAAAGCAGACCATCACAATGATAAAAGGTGCTTCCATTTTCAGTTCGGCGGACAGTTTTGCCATGATCAGAAGTGGGAAAATTGACCTTACTATTTTAGGGGCCATGGAAGTTTCGGAAAACGGTGATATTGCCAACTGGAAGATCCCTGGGAAAATGGTTAAGGGCATGGGAGGAGCAATGGACCTGGTAGCTTCTGCCAAAAATATTATAGTGGCCATGCAGCACAAAAGCAAAGATGGCCAGTCGAAACTTTTAAAAAAATGTAGCCTTCCAATTACCGGATTACATTGTGTAAAAAAAATAGTAACAGATTTGGCGGTTTTGGAAGTATTGCCAAATAATGGAGGTTTTAAACTTTTAGAAAGAGCCCCTAGCGTTTCAGTAGAAGAAATTAGAGATTCTACAGAAGGTAAACTGACGATAGAAGGAGAAATACCTGAAATGTTAATTTAGACCATTTTATAATATATATTTTAAGAAATACTGAAACATAATCAGCATTTTTAATACCCTGATAAAGACTTTTACGTAATACGATTTAACCATGGAAAAATCAGTAGTTTGCCTCATTGATGATGACGAAATATACCAGTATATTTTTAGAAGGCAGTTGGAGTTGAGCCACCCTTTAAGTCAAGTACATATTTTCCCAAATGGGAAAAAAGGATTTGAATACTTGGTGAGTTCCCTCAAAAATCCCAGTACAATACCTGAATACATTTTTCTTGATATTAATATGCCTATTATGGATGGGTGGCAATTTCTTGAAGAGTTTTCAGCGCTTGAGCAGAAACTAACCAAACGGATTAATATATACCTGGTCACTTCCTCCATTGATGAGCGGGATATTGCGAAAGCAAATAAAATTGAGCATGTAAAGGAGTATTTGGTAAAACCGATAAGTGAAGATAAGATATTAAAAGTCTTTCATAAATAGCCTTTAATTTATTATAATTCAACACTTTAAATTAAACAAAAAGCTAAAAGCGATTCTTAGTGAATAAAAACCCACTTTTATTTCATCAAATAATTTTATTAAGAGCTAAAATACACTAAATTTGCGGTTCTTTTGTATGAAACTGCAAAAGTGAGAATTGGTTCGTATGAAAAGTTTGAAGGCATTTGATGTTGAAATTTTCAGGCTTAGTGAAGGCAAGCAGGTTTTCAGTTACGAAATAAAGGATTTGTTCTTTGCATCTTTTGAAGACAGTTTTCTTGAAAAAGGAAATTTAAAAGTAAAGGTAGAACTTGATAAATCTGAACGAATGATTTTATCTGAATTTTCGATAAAAGGTTCAGTTGAATTGATTTGCGACAGAAGCCTTGAACCTTTTGATTATGAAATCGACACCCATCAAAACCTTGTGTTTAAATTTGGTGACGAGTTTATAGAGCTGTCTGAGGACGTGATAATGATTCCAAGGGATCTGCAGAAATTAAACCTTTCTCAGTACATTTATGAGTTCATTGGACTTTCCGTTCCTATAAAAAAACTTCATCCGAAGTTTAATGAAGAGGAGGAAGATGATGAAGTTGAAACAAAATTGATATACAGGTCAGAAGACGACAAAAAAGATACAAACAAAAGCAACGACACAGAGGAAATAGATCCTCGTTGGAATGCTCTTAAAGATTTAAAAAATAAATTAAAATAAAAAAGAAAAATGGCACATCCTAAAAGTAGAATATCCAAACAAAGGAGAAATAAAAGAAGAACTCATTATAAAGCTACTGCTTCCAATGTTTCTATTTGCCCTACTACTGGTGAGGCACACTTACCTCATCGCGCTTATTGGTTTGAAGGCAAATTGTACTTCAATGGTAAGGTACTTTTAGAAAAAGAATTAGCTGAATAATCTTATGAAAATTGCATTGGATGCAATGGGGGGCGATTTTGCCCCTAATACCATCATAGATGGTGCAATATTGGCTGCTAAATCTTTCCCGAAAGACGTTCATATCGTTTTGTTGGGTAAGGAAGACGTCATAAAATCTCATTTAACTCAGGCGGGAGTTTCTCCTGACTTGTTTACGGTTTTTCACTGCGATGAAACGATCGAGATGGGCGAACATCCTACCAAAGCCATTTCACAAAAACCCAACTCGAGTATCGTAGTTGGGTTTGGTCTTTTAAAAGCTGGTAAAGTTGACGCTTTTTGTAGTGCTGGCAACACTGGCGCAATGCTGGTTGGTTCATTATTTAGCATAAAAGCAATTGAAGGGGTAATAAGACCATGTATTGCAGGATTCATACCCCAGGAAGGTGGGAAATTTGGCGTACTGGTTGATGTAGGAGCTAACGC
Source organism: Cytophagales bacterium (assembly GCA_025360235.1). GTDB lineage: Bacteria > Bacteroidota > Bacteroidia > Cytophagales > Cytophagaceae > JANYCO01. The sequence goes on along the minus strand of JANYCO010000661.1, from coordinate 4,220 downwards.
TGACTGCAAGCCAGATGTACTTTCTCAATTTGCCACATTAGGTGCTCTTTATTCTCAGCATATTCTTGGAGTTGAAAATCCAAAAGTAGCGTTGATGAACCTTGGAGAAGAAGATACAAAAGGAACACTTTTAACCGTTCCTGCACATCAAATGCTGAAACTCAATAAAAACATCAACTTCATCGGCAACGTGGAAGGTTCTGATGTATTTAGTGGTAAAGCTGATGTGATTGTTACGGACGGTTTCACCGGAAACGTCATTTTAAAAATGGGGGAACAATTTTACGATCTTGTCACTTCAAGAAACTTTAAGGATCCTTTCTTCGATATGTTTAATTATGAAGCTGTGGGAGGAAGTCCAATTTTAGGAGTAAACGGAAATGTAATGATAGGTCATGGAGTCTCTTCTCCACGAGCTATTCAGAACATGCTTGGCCAGGCAAGACAATTGGTAGAATCTGACATTACCCAAAAAATAAAAAACGCATACAAGTAAATAAATGAGTAAAATCAGAGCTGCAATAACAGGGGTAGGTGGTCACGTACCCGATTATATTTTATCCAATAAAGAACTTGAGAAATTAGTAGAGACCTCCGATGACTGGATAATGACCAGAACTGGAATAAAAGAAAGACGTCTCTTAAAAGGTGAAGGTAAAGGTACTTCTCATATGATGGAAATTGCCATCAAAGAACTCCTTACCAAAACCAATACAAATCCACTTGATGTAGACATGGTAGTATCTTGTACTACTACTCCTGACTTCGTATTTCCGGCTACCGGAAATCTGGTTTGTGATATGTGCGGATTAAAAAATGCATTCAGTTATGACTTAAATGCTGCCTGTTCTGGATTCTTGTTTGGACTGGTTACTGGAAGTCAATTCATTGAAACTGGAAAATACAAAAAAGTAATTGTGGTAGGAGGAGATAAAATGTCTTCCATTATTAATTATTCGGACCGTACCACTTGTATTATTTTTGGAGATGGAGCTGCTGCAGTAATGCTTGAGCCTAATACAGAAGGATATGGAATCATTGATAGCATACTAAGAACTGACGGATCAGGTGCATTATACCTTGGTCAAAAAGCAGGAGGTAGCCGTAGACCAGCATCTATAGAGACTGTTACCAATAAAGAACATTATGCCTACCAGGAAGGAGCCACCGTGTTTAAACACGCTGTCTCAAACATGTCTCAAGTATCAGTAGAACTACTTGAACGCAATAATCTTACTGCTAATGATTTAAACTGGCTTGTTCCACATCAGGCAAATAAAAGAATCATTGAAGCTACCTCTGAAAGATTGAAAATTGGTGAAGAAAAAGTACTTATGAATATTTCGAGGTACGGGAATACTACTAACGGTACGATTCCTCTTTTACTTTGGGATTATGAGAAAAACTTTAAAAAAGGTGATAATATAATAATGGCCGCTTTTGGAGGTGGATTTACCTGGGGATCGATATATCTTAAGTGGGCTTACGAGCCTAAATAATCCACATTTTGATTGATAATTTCAATTTATTTGTAAATTAGCCGCTCCTTAATCCTAGAGGATAATTGATAATTTGAGTTGTAGGATATTATTTTAAACTTGTGAAAAAAGAGATGATGAAACCAAAAGAAATTCAAGAACTACTTGACTTTATTGCAAATTCCGGATTAGCCGAAGTAAACATCGAAACGGACGAATTTAAGATCAATGTAAAAAGAAATGCTACCATTATTGCACAGACAGCACTTCCGCAAGTTATTCAACCTACAGTATTACCAGTACAACAAACTACTGTTGCCCAAACTACTTCTGCTACCGCTGAAAAAACAGCAGAAGTTACTACTGGAAACAGCAAACAAATTACCATCAAATCGCCAATGATTGGTACTTTCTACCGTTCACCAAGTCCTGAAACTCCATCACTCGTAAGTGTAGGAGATGAAATTACTCCGGGAAAACCATTGTGTATTATTGAAGCAATGAAATTATTCAATGAAATTGAATCAGAGTTTGAAGGGAAGATTGTAAAAATATTGGTAGAGAACGCAACTCCTGTTGAGTTTGATCAACCTTTATTTATCATTGAACAGAAATAGTGTAATTTATGAGTTATGAATTTTAAATTATGAATGATAAAACTATTTATCAATAAAGTAATTCATAATTCATAACTTAAAACTTAAAACTCATTTAGTCGTGTTTAAAAAAATACTAATTGCCAATAGAGGCGAGATTGCATTACGTGTAATACGTGCCTGCAAAGAATTAGGAATAAAAACTGTAGCTGTTTATTCCTCAGCTGACAAAGAAAGTCTTCATGTACGTTTTGCTGATGAAGCCGTTTGTATAGGAGCACCTCCAAGCGCCCAGTCTTACTTAAGTATGCCGAACATCATTTCTGCTGCTGAGATCACAAACGCTGATGCCATTCATCCTGGTTATGGTTTCCTTTCAGAAAATGCTTCCTTTTCTAAAATCTGTAAAGATTATGGAATAAAATTCATTGGTGCAAGTCCGGAAATGATTAACTCCATGGGAGATAAATCATCTGCTAAAGCGACCATGAAAAAAGCAGGAGTACCTACGATACCAGGCTCTGAAGGTCTTTTAGACTCTATTGAAGAAGGAATTAAACTTGCTAATAAAGTAAAATATCCTGTCATTATCAAGGCTACCGCTGGTGGTGGTGGTCGTGGAATGAGGATCATTAAAAACGATTCTGAATTTGCCAAAGCGTGGAACGATGCCAAAACAGAATCTGCTGCTGCCTTCGGAAACGATGGCTTATACCTTGAAAAATTTGTTGAAGAACCAAGACATATCGAAATCCAGCTTCTGGGCGATGCCAAAGGAAGAGTAGTTCACCTTTCTGAACGTGATTGCTCCATTCAAAGAAGGCACCAGAAACTAATAGAGGAAACCCCTTCTCCCATCATCACTGAAAGACTCAGAAATAAAATGGGTGAAGCTGCGATAAAAGGTGCTAAAGCCATCAAATACGAAGGAGTAGGTACCATTGAATTCCTTGTAGATAAACATGGCGACTTCTACTTTATGGAAATGAACACCAGGATCCAGGTGGAACATACTATTACGGAAGAAGTAACGGGTTTGGACCTAATCAAGGCTCAGATCATGGCAGCGGCCGGTGAGCCTGTGGCTACAAAAAATCACTTCCCTATGAGACATGCTATTGAGTGCCGTATCAATGCGGAAGACCCTAAAAATGGCTTCAGACCTGCTGCTGGTAAAATTACCAACTTCCATATTCCAGGTGGTTATGGCGTAAGAGTAGATACCCATTGCTACAATGGTTATACTATTCCTCCTAACTACGATTCGATGATTGCAAAGGTAATAGCATGCGCTCCTACCCGTGATGAGGCTTTAGACAGAATGAAAAGAGCTCTCCAGGAATTTGTAATCGAAGGTATTAAAACAACCATACCTTTCCATATCCGAATGATGGACGATCCAGCTTTCAGATCGGGGAAATTCACTACTGCCTATTTAGATAATTACGATTTTTCTAAAATATAATAACCCGTCTGACCAGACGTTACTTAAAAAGCCTAAACAGTATATATGTTTAGGCTTTTTAGTTATAATATACTTAACTTTATAGCTGTTCGTTAAAACTTAAAATCTTCTAATGATGCCAACCAAAATAAAATTTTTACTTCTTCTTTTATCTTTTTCCGTTATCCCTGCTTTTTCACAAACCACCTTACCCAACAGATTCTTTGAAATTGGTTTCAGCACGAATTCCTATAAAGGAGACCTAAGCCATAGCTACGAACAATGGGCAAACGGAGTGCATGTAGGGATTTTGTTTAACCGGAACAAAAGAATAAACGGACACTTTAATCTGATGGTAGGAAGCGCTGTTGCTCAGAATCCAAATTATTTTTTTGATGACGGTTCTAATCCACAACCTACTCCAAATAATTATGCAAGGATAAAAATGGTCACTTTGAATTATGACATACGCGTCAACTTATACAAAAAAAAGAACCTGATCGTATACCTTTATCAGGGAATAGGGTTGATTCGTTTTGATCCAAAAAGTGTCGATAACAAATCCCTGTTAAACGACCTCAATACAAGACCTGCCAACGAAAGTTATTCCAACTGAAATGCAGGTTGGCAATAGTCGGTGCGGGTGGAATCTGGGCAGGGCCGTTAATCAGCATGGTGAGCGGACACCAGATCATGAAGATC
>JANYCO010000650.1 GCA_025360235.1 Cytophagales bacterium | reverse complement strand
CTGAAAGATTTAATTTTGAGGTTAGATTCCGAATCATCTCTACTGTTAATTTCCGTTTTCGATTTAATACTTCAGAAACTCTACTTTTTCCTCCTATTGCTTCTGCCAAATCAATTTGTTTTAAAGACATTTCTTCCATTCTTATTTTAATAGCCTCTATTGGATCTGGTGTTTCAATAGGATATTTTTTTTTCTCATATTCGTCAATTAATAATCCGAGTATATCAGCCTCATCGCTCTGCGTTGTTCCAATTGCTGCATCAAATATAACGTCTAGCCTTTTCAAAGCTATTTGATAATCGGCTTCTGTTTTTAGTGGCTTAATTTTCATATTTTACAATTTTATATTGTGTTTGCATCAATCTTATCATATTCGCTGTGAGCACCAATAAATTTGATAAATATCCACTGTTTCTCAAAGTTGAATTTCGCTACCAGTCGATATGAATTTCCTTTTATATTAAATACTATTCTGGAATCTTTGAGGATACTGGCATTTGCATAAGATTGTTTTACATCAATAGGTGCTTTCCAATTCGAACTCATTGCTGTATCGTACCATGTCTTTAATGATTGTTCCGAATCAGGATGTTTCTCCCAAAACAATCTTAATGTACTCTTTGCAAATATTCTCTCCATGAATCAATTCCCATTAACAAATATAAATAAAAATTCTCGATTTGGGAACTTTTATATGTAAAAATAATTTTAATTATATATAAATCAGATATTTATATAATTGTCAATTTGTATCATAAACTATATTTGTGAGTGAAAGGAAATCAGCATCATCCTCTTTTATTATGGGTATTTCAGTACCTTTTACATTTGGTTTTCTGATCATGTTGGTCTATTTAAAAATTCCCCTGTTTAAAAATTGTGATATAAAAATGCAACAAACAAAAGTATAAAAATGAAATATCAATTACAAATAAATAAAAATTACGAATTACGATTAAAGCCGTAATTCGTAATTCGTAATTTTGTAATTGAATTAATTAAGTGTTTTTAATTTCGCTTCGAAATCTTCTTCCGTTATTTCCTGAAACCCAGCAGTAACTTCCTGGTTAGCTGAGATTGTGATAGGAGTAAAGGAAGCGTGGAATTTTCCGTTTAAGTATCCAATAGCTACTACAGTACATTTTTTTCCTTGAGGAGCATATACGTAACTGTGGTTATCACCGCCTGTGCCATATACATGTATCATGCAATTTTCATCTTTAAATACCAGAAATACATCCGAGTCGTAGTCTTGGTTGCAATGAATGTTTAAGTTAGTTTGGGGAAATGCAGAGAAATAGTTTGGGTTGTCGCTGTTGCACCAGGTTCCTGCAGATAGACCGTTATAGCCAAATTGGTATAGAGAAAATATATAAGAACTTCCGGTTGGCGCTACCACATTATTTTGGTCTACCATCCAGCCATTATTAATTTTCATATTTCCTGCCGTATCCTGAACCACTACTGAATCCTGCAAAACCATTGGCAACATTCCATTGTCAACAGCCTGTCCGTTCAATGGTTGTTCAATGTCAATTTTCATTCCTGAATCGATTTGAATAACAGAGTCACCCAATAAAGCATTGATAAAAAATTCTCCTCCTGATTTCATTGGACGACCGTCAAAGAAAGCAGTTCCTACATCACTCAACAACATATCGCTTTTGCATACGATGTCTTTGAATTGAATGGTTACCTCTCCTGTAACAGCTTGACCTCCGTTTACAAAACAGTTGGCAGGAATGGTTACTTTCGTTCCTTTTTCTGTAGTAAAGCTACCACCTGTAGCACCATTGATTTTGTAAGATTTTGTTTTTACACCATGATTTTGGTAGAATTTTTTCAACGTAACACTACTGGTGGAATTTGGATTATTTGGATTAGCCTCGTTGTGCTTATCTTTTTTGCAACTCGAGAAACTGATTACTGCAATAGCCAAAGCAGTAAAAAATGCGATGTTTGTTTTCATAGTTTTTGAAAATTTAAATTGTTTAATTTGTTTATATCATGGAGACAGGACTCAAATAAAAAGGGTTGCCTGAGTATAAAAAATATTTAAAAAACTTTAAATTCTATTCAAAAACAATGATTTTAATATTGACTATTGACTTTTTGTCAATAATAATTAAGCAAAAACGTGTATCGTTTCAGCATAAAGGTGAAGCGATGGAGGGTAAAGGTGCGCTGCTCTACCAAATTGGTACATCGTAGAAGGATAAAGGTGCATCGTTTCATCTAAAAGGCGGATTGTTTGAGGGTAGAGGTGCTTGCGTTTACCTTTTAGCTGTGTCGATCTACCTAAAAGGTTCGCGACTTCACCTTTTAGGTCGGCGACCCCACCTTTAGGGTGGGAGGGGGTCAATGCTATTCAAATAAGAAGGTTGGTGAATAATTTTTGTTGTCGGGACGCCAACAAAAGCTAAGAAATCATTTTCCTGTTCACAGTTCCTGTTTCCTTATTTGAATAGCATTGGGTGGGACACCAGCCACTGGTGAACACTACCCTATTTCTATCTTTTTATAAAACTGCATTTGTGACCCACTACCGGAAATTTTCATTCTCTGTAAAAGTTATTCGTTTTTAGAAAATTCAACAAGTCTTCATTTTCCCTAGGGTCTTTAGTTCCTCCATGATACCATATCATAATACCATTATTAGGATCAATTACTATTCTTTTTTTAGCTATTAAAATTGAAGGGGAAGTGACAGCAATAGTTGCGAGGTGAACTCCTTCCAGTTTACCAGCATATAAAATTTCACCTTTCAGTATTATTTTAAAACTATCAAATTTATATGTTCTAATTTTTTTATTACATTTCAAAACCAATGAATGGGTTTTCCAATTATAATATTTCAAATCTCTTTCTTTTATAATAACCTTACTTTTACTTTCATTTAATGAACTATATAAACACACTTTTAAACAAGGCTTGTCTTGACAATAAGCCTTGTTTAAAAGTAAAATGAACCAAATAAGTATTAAATTTATTTTTGTCATAATTTTATAATTAACGTGGATTATAATTATAATAACCAGATGTATTATTAATCCCAACTCCTTGAAATCGCTCGGACTCCAAATTAAAATATTACCACAAAGGCAGTCCTTGGCAACGCCGAGTGACAAATATTTTGTAGGCCTCTGGCCGGTCTTCGAAGCTGTTTGTTGAAAATTACGAAAACATTCCTAACTTGCACTCACTTTTTAAAACTATATTTTTATGTCCGAACTTAGAAAAGCAAACAGTGATTTGGCTTACTTTTTAACTTTCACAACCGTTGGCTGGATTGACGTATTTACCAGAAAGGAACTTTCTGATATTCTTATCAAAAACCATAAAACACCCAGCTGGTTCAAGCATTTCGCTTGGACCTTTTTTATGAGCGTCCGCTGAAGTATTTTTGTGCCCCAGCTGGTTCAAGCATTTTACTAGGATTTTATGACAGTACCTGAAATAAAAAAGGCACAAGTGTACACTTGTGCCAGCAGGGTAGTTACAGTTTGTTTTAGAATTTGTAACCATGCTAATTTAATTATATTCTTCTGTAAATTATAATTTGCTATAATATACTGACAATTAATTAATTAAAATATTATTATCGAATATTTACCCTAACTTTATTACATTATATTATAAAAATTACCCTAACTTCATGTAAAAAATATTCTAAAATTACCCTAACTTTGTAATATGTTTTATAGAAATATCATATTAGAACTTCTCACCCGTGGCTGGTGTCTCACCAGACACTGCTTCTATGCAACACTAAAGTAAATTTAATTTCGCAATTTAGTCTCTCAAAATCTCTCCAAATAATGACTTAGGAAAGGGAATTTTGTTTCTCCCTTCAGGTAAAACCCTGCGGAGGAATAGTAATAATCCTCAGGATTTTTCACCAAATTCCAATGAGGTTGTAAAGGGTTATTGTGAATATAATCGAGCTTTTGTTCCACCATGGAACGACTTAGTAGTTGAACTGCCAATGGGTCTCTTTGCCAGATTCGATGGCTGCGGTCTTTTTCGTTTACATAGAAATGCTCCAACACATTCGGATGCTTATTTTGTAGGTCTATTTTAATCTCATGTGCGGTGAATTTTGTAAATGAAGCGTTTGGAAGTTCTTTTCCATTTTTGCCTAATAGTTCCCATATCATATGCATGTGATTAGGCATTATGGTAAAGCCATATACCTTGATTAAATTCTTTTGATAAAGATAATTAAGGCTTCCAATAATTATTTCCTTGTATTGATCTGGCTTTAATAATTTCTTCCATTCATATATGGTAGCAGTCCAGAAATATACTTCTCCTATTGCCATACTCGAATTTCGAGGAGTAGAAAAAATGTTTTGCATAATCTAAAAATATCTAAACAAATATAATTAGATTGTTATTGAAAACAAATTCGGTGTTGCATAGAAACAGTGTCTGGTGGGACACCAGCCACGGGTGAAGAGATAATTTTTGTGGTGCATATTACATAACAAAATAAGGTATGAAAAAGGTGTTTTTTTTATTTACTGTCATTATTATCACAAGTTGTAATGAACAGTTAAATTGTGATGGTTATAAATATGAAGATCCAATTTGCTTACCTGGATTTGGCTTTGAAGAAGTTGATACTCTAAAGATCAGATTGTATAAAAAAGATCAGGCCTTTAAAAATTGTATAGATAGTTTTTTTCTTTTTCATAATGGAGGAACTTATTCATATCCACAAGGAATATCAATAACACCTCAACCCCCTGTTCCAACCGATTGTGATTGGGAAATAGAGTTTAATGATACATCTATATATAGAGTTACCAATATAAAAATGGGTGCTACACCAGAAGTTACAATGTTTGAAAATAGATATAGGTGTAATCTTATTAGTTATAATTTGAACGACTCAGTTATGCTAAGAAAAAATATTACTATTTCTGCTGAGCATCGTCGCATAAGACGTGGTAGGGTCAGGTAGTGGGCATAAATTTCCACGGAAATCCGATATAAAACGGCACGAGACACTGCATAGAAACAGTGTCTGGTGGGACACCAATGCTATTCAAATAAGGAATTAGTTGTCACAATAATATTGTAAATTCGTTTTGAATACTACGAATATAATAATTTGGGCATGCTATTTTATAATTAGACAATACAATTTCGGCTC
>JANYCO010000619.1 GCA_025360235.1 Cytophagales bacterium | reverse complement strand
CCTTCCCAGGTGGCACTACTTGGCAATGGGCAGTAGATTATTCAGGTGGTACTACTTTTAATACTCTTACAGGAGAAACGAGTTCTACTTTATTAAACGTAAGACGTTCCGGAAATTATCGTTTAACAGGTACTTCCGGAGCATGCAATAATAATGGAACCGTCCTTGTTACCTCTACAATCCCTACTCCTGTAGATGCCTGTGTAAGCCCTTCTACGAATGCGACTATTTCCGTTGCGAACCCTGGCTTAAATGGCACTAATTACAATTGGTATACCACCGCAACTGGAGGTACACTAGCTACTGTAGTTTCCGGAACCAATACAAATACTACTTCCATCACCGTGAACGTTGCCACTACTACTACTTATTATGCTCAAGACATGAGCGCTGTAAATACGAATGTAGGACCAACTGCTACATTGGGAGCAGGAACCAATTGGGGCATAAATGCAGGTAACCAGCTTTTGTTTACCGCAAACTCGAACTTTACTTTAAATTCATTTCAAGTTCCGTTGGGCAATATATATGCTAATGACCCTGCTGGAACAATTACGATCGAAATACTTGATGCTACAGGAGCTTCTTTTAGCACAGCTAAAGTATTTACCTCAAATCCAGTAAGCATCACAACGGCACAATCCAACACACTCATAACTTATACGTTCACAGGATTGAATATACTATCAGCATGGGGGCCGAATTTAAGAATGAGAGTAAATGCCAAAACTACAAACTCAGATTTGCTATGGAGTGCGGGACCTGCTTCATATCCATATAATTCAGCAGGTGGCATTGTTTCGATAACGGGAGAAGTCGGTGGAAGTGGAGCAAATGAATATATGTACTTCTACAACTGGAATATTTCTACAGGTACTCCTTGTGACCGCTTACCTGTACAAGTAAAAACCTCCGGCTGTACTCCTGCTCCTGTTGAGTTGGTTAGTTTCTATGCGGAGAAATATGACAACGCAATAATAGTAAACTGGTACACGGCCTCTGAGATAAACAATGCTTATTTCAATATAGAAAGATCATCAGACGGAATCAATTTTGAAGTGATCGGAAAAGTAAAAGGAATGGGAAACTCAAATGGCGCTACCCTTTACTCCTTCGCTGACGAAAATCCCCTTTCTGAAAAAACCTATTACAGATTAGTTCAATATGACTATGATGGACAAGCAACAAAAAGTTTTGTAATTACTGTAGAAAGTAGCCAAGCCTTATCGGTTCGTGTTGCACCAAATCCTTTTAACAATAGTACTGAAATTACAATTAACACGTCCGCCAAAGATAAAGCAAACATAAAAGTTACCGACTTATCCGGACATATCGTATACGAAAGCTTGCTAGCCAACAATGAAAAGGCTTCTTTGGGAGAAAGTTTACCTGCGGGAGTATATTTACTTCAAGTAAGCTCAGGAGAAAATATTAAGACAATGAAGATTATTAAACAATAATTTCATACATTTATTACTGAAGGGAAATAATTATTAAAAGTACATAATTAAATTTTATGGGAAGAAATCTCACCCTTCTACTTCTGTCATTTATTATTCTCAACTCCATTTCAAATAAAGTAACTGCTCAGCTGAGCTACACAGGATTTGAAGGCCTTGCTGACGAATCTGTATTCAATCAGGCAAGCTGGACAGCTCAGGGATTTACAGTCCCATGGGTAAATGGATTTGATGTAAACCGTGCCTATGCGGATAATGCCTACGCTAAAGCCGGATCGACTTCTCTACGCATGTTTTATCCTGCCGGCAACTACGGGCCTGTAACCACAGGAAGTGGTGGACAAGCCCCTCTGATGGTAACTCCGGCCAATCAGTATTATATGTCTTATTGGGTTCGCTTTAGTGATACGTTTAGTTGGGGCGCTACCAATGAAGGAGGAAAACTTCCCGGACTAGGTGGTGGTGCAAGATGTAGCGGATGTACTGTATGCACCGGCACCAATGGCTTTACAGCCCGTCTCATGTGGCGTACCGGAGGAAAGCTGGTCCTTTATTTATATCATTTGGAAGCCGATAAACTAAATCCTCCTTGTGGCGATAATATAACCTTACAACAAACTGGCTCCGATTATTATATTACCAAAGGACAATGGTTTCAAATTACAGAAAGAGTAAAAGTAAATACAGGAACAAACCATGATGGCGAAGTAGAACTCTGGATCAATGAACAACCCGCACTTCTTGTTACAGGAATAGAATTTGTAACCAATGGAGATCAGGTAGACAATTTATATTTTTCCACTTTTCATGGAGGAAGTGACGCAACATGGGCTCCCGCTGTGGACAGCTACACCTGGTTTGATGAAATAAAAATAAGTACCAACCCTACCGACGTATTTAGCACAACCGGCTTAGCTACTTTTCAAAAGAACGGAGGCAAAATAAGTAGTAGAGAAGAAGTGACTGTTTCTCCTCAACCGATTAAATCGGGCAATGCTTTTTCATTAGACTTGTCTTTTAAAAATCAGGGTGATTATCAATTGCAATGGATGGATACTTCAGGACATATTATTCGCACGGAGAATGTAAACAGCAGTACAGGTCAATTGTCTGCACCAGATCTAACAAGAGGGCTATATATCTTAAAAATAACATTCCCCGACGAAGTAATCACCAGAAAAATAATGGTGGAATAATTTAAGTACTACTTGTTTTTTTATACCTTGTATTATGGAGACTGGAAACCATTTTACAAACGGGGCTAAACCGAAATGCCATATGAGTAGGAAAACCTTAAATTATAAAAAATGAAAAAAAATTTATCTGAGTTTATCGGAACCTTCTGGCTGGTATTTGGCGGCTGCGGAAGTGCTTTATTAGCAGCAGGATTTCCTGAGGTAGGCATTGGACTTGTTGGTGTATCCCTGGCTTTTGGTCTAACTGTTTTAACCATTGCTTATTCTTTTGGACATATCTCTGGCGCTCACCTAAACCCTGCAGTAACAATAGGTGTGTGGATGGGCGGGAGAATTACTGCTAAAGAAATCCTCCCCTACATTGTTTCCCAAATCCTTGGCGCTATTGCTGCTGCTGGTGTTCTGTATATTATTGTTACTGGAAACGGCACTGACATCGGCACGTTTGCAGCCAATGGATATGGTGATCATTCTCCAGGAAAGTACAGCATGATTGCTGCTATCGTAACAGAATTTGTAATGACCTTTATGTTCCTTCTAATTATTCTGGGCTCTACCGATGACAAAGCACCAAAAGGTTTTGCTGGTATTGCTATAGGACTCGCTCTTACATTAATTCACCTGGTAAGTATTCCTGTTACCAATACTTCAGTAAATCCTGCAAGAAGTATTAGTCAGGCCTTATTTGTTGGCGATTGGGCGTTGGCTCAGCTTTGGCTTTTTATTGTTGTTCCGGTTGCGGGAGCTGCATTGGCTGGAGTGGTTTATAAATATCTAAAAGCAGAATAAATCAATTGCGAATGAAAAATTACAAATTACTTTAAGACTGTAATTCGTAATTTTTCATTCATAATTGAATTGCCCTACTTAGTGCCGATAAACATTAAATATAGCGGTGTAGTATAATAAAGATCAAATAAACAACTCCAATAATGTATAATAAGGTTCTGGGGTAAATGGGATAATCGGAATCTTCTTTTGTATTTACAACATGAAGCAACTCAATTGCTTTATCTTTATCCGCCTCACCAACCTGCAATTTGCATCCCTGAGCAGAATAAACGCCAATGATTATGTCGAGATTTAAATCCACTGCATAACATTCAATACCATTTGCATCGAGCAAATTTTTATCGTTGTATAATTCATGAATGGTGCTGTAAGATTTAACGGTAACTATTTCACCCATTATAAACGGCTGGTTTAAACGAATACTAATATAGCCTTATTTCAATAAAAATCAACTACTACTCTTTATACAACAACGCCACCGCAAAAGCATTCACCCCCTCTTCTCTTCCCACATAACCTAACTTTTCATTCGTAGTAGCTTTCAGGGAAATGTCTTCTGTCGGTATTCCCATCACTTCCGACAAAGCCTCCTGCATTTTTTCGATATGAGGATTTATTTTTGGATTCTCTAAGGCCAATGAAGCATCTACATTGCTGATCTCCCAACCTTTTTCACGAATCATTCTACACACTTCTTCCAATAACACCTTGCTGTCTACACCTGCCCATCGTGCATCGATATTTGAAAAATGATAACCGATGTCACGCAAATTTGCAGCGCCAAGAATCGCGTCACATATGGCATGTATAAGTACATCTGCATCGGAATGGCCCAAGGCGCCTTTTTTACTTTCCAATTTTATT
>JANYCO010000609.1 GCA_025360235.1 Cytophagales bacterium | reverse complement strand
ATATGGGATTGATAAGAAATAAGGATATAAATTCGATTACAAACTACTTACAGTCATTTATAAAAAATCCTCAATTTTGTGAAACTTTTTATTACTTGCCCCGTTTAAAGCCTCTTTGGTAAAAGGAATTAGTTGCCATTTTTTGATGGTAACTATAAGGTATTTTGCTACTCATCAGAATTTATATAAATACCTGTTTTTTAATTAGTTTAAAAAGAACAAAATCAATCATCGTTAGTGGTATTGTGCAACAGAATTTTTATAATATTCTGAATATCAATATTTTGAAAAATATTTTTTCTTAAAATTAGTTGGTTACCATCTGTATGTATGATATATTTGATAAATAATATAATTATTTAGGTGATTATAAAAATAATTTATGCTTATGAAAAAACTCATACTTACTGCTTTTAACGCTTTTTGCTTAATCATTTTATCGGTTTCAGTTTCTCTATCGCAGAACTTGCAGATATCAGGAGGGAATAATTTTTCCTCGGTAGTTTGTAATCAACAAGTCGTGAATGTTACAGGATATAATGTTGACGGGCAACTCGGAGTAGACGCTGCGGGGATCCCGCTTGGCACAGGTTTGTTTAGAAGCAGTTGGGCACCCGTTTCAATGGGTAATTTAGGTACTGTGTCCACCGCTACAGCTCCTAGTGTAATGCCTGCTATTAGACAAGCAGATGCTGGTTCTGGTGGACATTTACTTGGATTAGATTGTAATAAAAATGTATGGGCATGGGGACTTAATGATGCAGGGCAACTTGGTCGAAATGCATTAGTTTTGACATTTGCTCAGCAATCTGTTCCAATGAGGGTATTAAAAGGGGCTCAAACTATAGCTGGTTCTTTTCTTGGGAACGTCGATTATGTATCTGGTGGAAATAACTCCTCATTTGCTATTGAAGCTACTACAGGGAAAGTACTTTCCTGGGGTTCTAATGACTATGGACAATTAGGAGACGGTACGGTTATAACCAGATTAACTCCAGTTTATGTAATGATTAGCGCGGGAGTACCCTTAACAAATATTGTACAAATTGAAGCTGGAGATGATTGCTCTTATGCACTTGATGCTTCTGGTCAAATGTGGTCCTGGGGGATTACTAACGATGGTATAAACCCTGCCCGTAACTTAGGTAGAACGCTTACAGGACAAATTACAGGTGCTGCAGGAGGAGGAACACTTTGTATGCCTTATGCAGGAAAGGTAGAAAGAGGAACGAACGATAACAATAGTGCCACCACTAATGGATTCTTAGATGATATCGTTTCGATTTCTGGTGGTGATGCGCATGCGTTGGGTTTGGATGGTAATGGACAGGTTTGGTCTATGGGAGGTGACTGGGCAGTAGGACAAATTGGCCAAGGTAATGGTGGCCAATATAATTATAAAGCTGGTAGAGTAGTAGATATTGGAGTAACTTCTCCTACAGGTCCATTTCTTGGAGGAGGAACAAGCAATCCATACAAAGCAATCTCCATTGCCGGTGGACAATCAAGTTGTTCTATTGTATTAAAAGACACAACGGATCCTACAAATGCCAATAAAAACAGAGTAGTTGTTTTTGGTACAAATGATTTTTATTCTTTCAACAGTATGGTTACACAGCCATCAGGCACAATTACCTTTGCCGGAAATATGCGATTTCAGTCAGGAACTTTAGGAAGAGGAACCTGTAACGGAGTAACTGCCTTAGCTCAGGGTACACAAAATGAAAACACTGATGCTACAAGTTATGAATATCCTGTCTTTGTAGAAACAGCAGCAGGCGTGCCTTTGACTGGTGTAACCACTGTTTCAGATGGTGATGCCTGGTATTTTGCTACTAATGATGTTGGTGGTAATGCAGTTTCATGGGGCTGGAACAGAAGAGGAGAACAAGCGACAGGAACTTTTAACGACAGATGTTATGCAACTTCATTAACACTCCCTACAAGTTGTTCTTTCGACTACCCTTGTCCCGGACAACCAATATTACCAGCAGACTTTGCAACTTGTCCTATTTTTACAAGACTATTGGATTCGCAAGTTCCACAAGATTATGCAACATATAAATACAACTGGCAATACAGAGCTACTCCAGGTAGTGGGACATGGACAGATATCGCAGCGGAAGGTACTACCAGTGGAACGCTAAAGACAACTATTGTTACTTCAACGAATGATATTACTTATACTGCAAGTCAATTAGGTGAATTCAGAGTTCTTTTGAGCGATACTCGTGCTTCAGTTGCATTCTTATGCGCGCCTTGTCCTGTATTGAAAGATTCTATTACCATAACGGCTGTGCCTAATCCGTACACGTTTACAGGCTGTACCGGAGCTGTCAATTCAACCTATACTGTTTCGGGACCTGCTTCTGCAAAAATAAAATGGTATACAGCCGCTTCAGGAGGATCTGCTTTAAATCCTTTAGATAGTAATACCTCTATTACCGTTCCAAATGCTACGGCGCCACTTACAGCTGCTTGTGGGGCTGGAAACAGAGCGTTGTTTGCAGATGATGTAGGAAGTTCTCAGGGAATCTTAAGACCTGGCACTACTGTAGCCACTGCACCGAATGCAGGGGTAGGAAACACAGAAGATGGTCAACGATCACCACTTGAAATTCAGGCTACAAAAACGTTAACGATTACAGAGGTAAGCATAGTTCAGCCATCTCAATCGTATAATTATAGTTCAGATTATACAGTTGAAATATATAGTGATAATACTGTTTCTGGTCCTGATAATTGTGGGGCCTGTACACCTTCAAATTCAAAATACGGGCCTAGTGTAGCTCCGGTTTATTCTGCTCCTTTAGTAACAATACCATATACAGGAGGTAGTGGTTATCTTGTAAGACAGCTAAGCCTTAATGCTACTTTACCTGCAGGGAAATACTGGATTCAGGTAAAATCAACTAGTAGTGGAATTGTAAATTTCTCAAATACGCCTGCTACAAATACAGCAGGAAGTGAACCTGTTTGGAACGCAATACAAACCTCGACTGGAGCGGTAGGTTTAAATGGGCTGTTGGCTACGCATGATGGTTCTCCGGGTTTGAATAGCCATTTATTCAACATTAAATTTCAAACAGGCACTGGATATACTTGCGGAAGAATTCTTGTTTGCCAAAACAGTACTGCTTGTCCGCTGCCAGTAAATTTACTTTATTTCAATGCTAAAAAAGCAGGAGCTCTAGCCGAATTAAGTTGGGCTACTGCGAGCGAATTAAACAGTAGTTATTTCATTGTTCAGCGTTCTACAGATGCTATCCAATGGTCCAATATCGGGAAAGTAAAAGCAAAAGGAACCAGTAATTCTTTAGCAGAATACAATTACACAGATAGTAATCTTCCAATTGGAACAGTTTACTACAGAGTTGTAGAAGTTGACATTGACGGTGCTACTCAGAACAGTGATGTAGAAAGCATCAATACGACTGGAAACTTAGAGATAGCGGTAGTGCCAAATCCAAACAATGGTAATTTTAATATTACCATACAAGGAGGAACTGAAAATGCAGTATTAACGATTACCAACACGTTGGGGCAGGTGGTGTACGAAAGAAGTGAAGACATCTCAAATAACTTTACCAAAGAGATCAACGCAAGTTATTTGTCAAAAGGAGTGTACTACCTTACGGTAAAAAATTCCAAAGAATATAAAACAACCCGAATTATTTTAGAATAATTTTTTTGAGTTTAGATTATTTAAGCCGTCGTTTGTATTTTACAAGCGACGGCTTTTGTTTTCTATAAAGGCCTTGCTTGCACATAGATCAGCTGGTTCAAGCATTTTGCTTGGACCTTTTTGATTTCAGGTACTGTCATAAAATCCTAGTAAATTATTGTAATTATTTTTAGTTTTGTAATACCGAAAAAGAGGGCTTCAGGTGATTGTTCACAGGAAGTTCATCTAGAGCAGTATTAGATCTTCTGATACTGCTTTTTTATG
>JANYCO010000514.1 GCA_025360235.1 Cytophagales bacterium | reverse complement strand
CTTGGTGGGAGCGGTGTACCTCGATAAGGGATATTATCCTTGTCGTGAATTTATTCTAACAAAAATCCTTGAACATCATTTTGATATCGATGAAGTAGTAACCAATACTACCAATTTTAAAAGTTTACTAATCGAGTGGACGCAAAAGTTCAACCACAAACTTGACTTCGTGATTAAAGAAGAAGTCGGCAACATGCACAACAAAGAATTTATAGCAGCAGTGCTTATCGACAACGAAGAAGTAAGTACAGGAAGAGGATCAAGTAAGAAACGAGCTGAGCAAGCTGCTGCTGAGAAGGCTTGTGATGTGCTGGCGGTGAAATAAGTAGTGAGTATTTAGTTTTTAATATTGAGTAAAAAATGTTCAAAGCCCTTGTATGGATACAAACGACGGCTTTGAGTTGCAGAGAAAGAGTGTTAATGTTGGAATTGAAACTATATTTCATATTGCATAGAAACAGTTTTTTTTGTGAGACTCAAACAAAGGTAACTCAACATCCCGACTTTAACACTCCAACACACTAAGCATGTTGAGAGTTTTTTTTTAAATAAATAGTCCCTGCGAATGCTCAAACTAACAGCGTTTACTATATTTGTTTTTTATTAAACCATTATCTCAATGAAGCTATACCGAATTATTTCCCTTTGTATTCTATTGTCAACGTATGTCCTGACTGGTTATTCACAAAAAGTAGATCTTGATAAGTTAAAAGTCAAACTACAATACCTCACTCCACCTTTAAACAATGACCTGGAACAGTTTAACTCTTATTCAGTGAATTTTGACGCTGATCAGAAGACGTTGGATCAACTAAGTATAAAACCTGATATGATTGGAGAACTTTTTAAGTTGGACGGCTTTGTTTATCTACCTGACCTTGGAGATGTTATTTATTCTATTAATATCGGCAAGCCGGTGGTTCTTAAGGAAGAAGTAGTAAAGAGAGAAGATAAGGTTCAAAACCCTGACGGAACAAGTAAGATGGTGGCAGTTTATCATGCCCACTATTATTTATCCGTTCCTACAGTCATACAAATTCTGAGCAACATTACAGGCGAACCCTTATATGTTGATGTTATCTCTACCCTAAACGAGCCTACTAAATATGTGTCTGATGGTCAGGCTACCTTAGAAAAGGCCCAGGCGATCCTTAATATGAAAGATGGTGCGATGAATGTTAACGGCAGAAGCGAATACAGGAAGGACTTGACAAATGCTGTAACTAAATTAAAACGAAAAAACGATTATCAAAAAGGCATTTATTCAGAAGAGTTTTTTGACATCGATGTAAAAAAAGCACCAGAGCTCACCAAGCTTCATGAGGAAATTATGTTGGTTACAGAAACGCTTATAAATGCTCCAATTGATCAGCCGCTATTTGTGAGACAAACTAAGTTGGAACCAATTCTGGCAAAATGGAAAGCGGAGGATGCAAAGTTAAATTCAGCGGATAAAAATAATAAGAAATTAAAATTTATGTATTTGTATAATTTAGCCATCACGCAACTTTGGCTGGAGTATTTTAACGATGCGCTTGAGACATGTAAACAGATCAAGGAAAACGATTATCATTCACATATAGCGACAGACATCGAGAATAGGGTGGGAGCAATAAAGAAAGAGTTATCAGAAAGTGGATTTACCAGCCGTTTTATTATCCGTCAAGGTTTTTTCTCTAAAACAAGCTATACCTATACACCAGAAGCCAAAAAGAAGTTTGATTTTGTTGACCAGGCTATCAAAAAAAATAAGGCGGATTTTGAAGAAATAAAAAAATCAGGAAAAGAATTTACAAAAGGCTTAAAAGATGACTTTGGTAAAAAAGTTCTGGGAGACACTATTGATGCAATGAATTCCATGTTTTCCTCGGCTATTGTTACACTAGACGGGAAAGTTAATGAACTTAAGGAAAAAACACTTTCTACAGGTTATGGCAGACCTTGCAGTAAAGCATTTGATGAACTCTATCAAATTACATGTTGGAAAGGCGACAAATATTTTGACTATTTGACAGAAAAAGAAGGAGAACTGAAAGGCGTTGAACTGGATTTTTACAGCAACACTTATACGAAGGAGAATATTAAGGCTGGAACTATTCTCGATTTTTTAAAGGGACTTCAGGGAAGTGAACTAACAGATATATCTACCACCAGTCGTTATGATACTGTACCATTCTTTGAAAATGATGAAAAAAAGAAACCAAAAGAAATTAGCTGGAAGGAATATGGAAAAGAAATTTCTATGGAGATCGAACTTACCTTTAAAACGAAATCGTTTAACGATATTTATTCTTTCAGAACGATGAATGGAGATAAATTTCATGTGAAAATTGTGGAAAGCCGCCCAATAGTAGTAAAAGGTAATGGTGGTATTTGTACTCAAGGGTATGGGGTAAGAATTTTAATACCCGAAGTCCGAATGGCCAGACTCTATTATGGCCATTATAGACCATGCTATAGAGACACCTATAAAGTTGTAAAGAATCTTGAGTTGTTTGTGATTTTGCAGTAAAGATAGTATTGAGTCCTGAGTAAAAATGCAAACAAAGGCGACATAAAGAATGAAATGTAATAATGAGTAAAGAAACGAAATCCTTTTTATTGATAACAGTAGGAGTCTTTGTTATAATCGCAGGAGCTTTATACTATAATAATTATATCCAATCGCATAGGAGGCTGCCTTACTTTACTGTAAATATGTATAGTGAAGAATTTGTTTCTTCCGAAACACCTCCTGCCGAAAAAATAAAAGATTTTAATTTTATAAACCAAAAAGGTGAAAAGGTAAACCAGAAATCGTTGGGAGATTGTATTTATGTAGCAGACTATATTTTTACCACTTGTCCTGGCATATGCAAAATAATGACTAATGAAATGGGAAGAGTTTACCGCACTTACAAAGACGAACCTCGCTTTAAAATACTTTCTCATACTTCTAAACCCGAAGAAGACAGCATTCCGGTGCTGCTTACCTATTCACTATCAAAAGGTGCAGATAATCCTGATAAATGGTTATTCCTTACAGGAGATAAGAAAGAGCTACAGCAAATGGCTTATAAAGAGTATGGTATTATAAATCCAGAAGACCTTCAGGAAGAAGGTAGTTTTGTTCATACGGAGATGTTTGTGCTGGTTGATAAAAATAAATATATCAGAGGATATTATGACGGAACTGATTCTTTAGAAGTTGATAAACTTATCATCGATATTAAGTCTCTTTTGAATGAATAATTATTTTACTTCTACTCTGCCGGGCAATCGTAAGCAATCCCTTGCCAGTGAGAGGAAACCTTTGGAATTCTCGCCATTGTTTCTATCCTAACTATTTGCTATAAACTATTTTTGTTTTTGCATTTAATTTTCATATTTTTATGCATTACATTTTTATATCAATTTTTACTTGAGTAAATATTCGAAAAGTCAAACTTAAAATAGGAATAGATTTTTAGGAAAGTGTTCAATTGTATTGTTTTATTTAATTAAATATCAAATAGTTATAATTTGGAGGACGCAATTTGCGTCCTCCAA
>JANYCO010000482.1 GCA_025360235.1 Cytophagales bacterium | reverse complement strand
GGACGAAAATCATGTCCCCAGAAGGAAACGCAGTGTGCTTCGTCGATCGCAAAAAGATTTACCTCAAGTTTTTTTATGAAATTTAAATAATTGTTGCTAAACAATCTTTCAGGAGCAATGTACAATAGTTTGATTTTCCCGTTAAGACAATCTTGTTCGAGTCTGTTTTGTTCACTCCCTGTAAGGCTACTATTAATGTAGGCTGCTTCAATACCATTCGCTTTAAGGGCTTGTACCTGATCTTTCATCAGCGCTATCAATGGAGAAATTACGATCGTAATTCCAGGCATCACCATAGCGGGTACCTGAAAACAAATGGATTTTCCTCCGCCTGTAGGCATGAGAACGAGAGCGTCTTTGCCACTTAAAATGGTATCGATAATTTCAGCCTGAAGTGGGCGGAATTCATGATATCCAAAATATTTTTTAAGGACTTCTTCTTTTGTCACTGTTTGTGTTTCGTTTTGCATAATAAATAAAAATTTGGTTTAAAAAATGTTTCTATAGGACAAAGATAAGGAATTTAAGGTTTTTTAAAAAACTATCTTTCTATATGCTCTCTGCCAAAATCATTGCCTCATTTGTATATAACTAGCTGAGGGATTTTTAACGCAAAGTGCGCAAAAAGAAAATAATACTATGAAAATTTTATTTTCCCTTATTACATTAATGAGTCTTAGTCTTTGTTCCTTTGCCCAAGGGAATGCCAGCTTCACTGTTAATGGCGTCTATCAAGGGAAAAACATCTATGTACAAAACCCTTTTCACGATGACTCTACTTTTTGTACCAAAGAAGTATGGGTAAATGATATCAAATTGGATATTGATTTAAAAAAATCCGCCTTTGAAATAGATCTTACCTTTTTAAAGGTTCAGGACAAAGTAGAAATTAAGATTGTTCATTACAACAATTGCAAACCAAAAATATTAAACCCTAGTGGTGGATGTAAAACCGGGCACTTTTATTTTGACATCTCCGGCTTCACGGTTGATAAAGATTCTTTATACTGGAGATTAGGCGAAAAAGGGAAAGGTGCTCTATAAAAGAAACCGGGATCGAAATTGATTTTTCTAAAATACCTCCGGGGATCTATTATTTGAATGCCGATAACAAAACCGAGAAGCTAAATTTGAAATAGATCCTTTTATTAACATTTTTAAACTATTGAATTACTCAATTCGCTAAAAATCAGAAGGTAAAATTTGGTTTAATAAACTTAACATTTCGATAACATTAGAGTAATCTTGTGTTAATACTCCTTGTCTTCCTTTGTATCAGGAAAAACAATAAAAATAAATAAATGCTATGTCGTTCTGTTACTTCCAAAATTTAGATTTTATTTAACAAAGACAAGTATATTAAATAATTAACAACTGATTATCAACAAAATAAAGATTATCATTCTTAACAATTTCTTAACATTAAAATATATAGTTTTACACTTTAATAAATCAATAAACATGAAAAAAGTAATATTTATTCCAATAATAGCTTTGCTAATGACCTCTTGTGGTGGAGGTAATAAATCTGATAAAGGAACAGACTCAACTGCCGTTCAAGGTGGAACTGTTTCCATAGACGGTTCAAGTACTGTTTTCCCTATTACAGAAGCAATTGCTGAAGAATTTCAAAAAGCAAATAAAGGTGTAAAAGTAACTGCCGGAGAATCTGGTACTGGTGGTGGAATGAAAAAATTCGGAAGAAAAGAAATTGATGTAGCCGATGCTTCCCGCCCAATCTCTAAAAAAGAAGACAGCACTTGTAAAGCAGCTGGTATAGAATATTTTGAAATCCCTGTAGCTTATGATGGTTTAGTAGTTGTTGTAAATGCACAAAACACCTGGGTTTCCAGCATAACTGTAAAAGAATTGAAAAAAATATGGGAGCCTGGTGCGCAAGGCAAAATCACCAAATGGAATCAAATCAGAAAAGAATGGCCAAACGAAGAGATCCATCTTTATGGTGCTGGTACTGCTTCCGGAACCTTTGATTATTTTACTGAAGCAATCGTGGGTAAAGCTAAATCTTGCCGTGGTGACTATACAGGAAGCGAAGACGATAACGTATTGGTACAAGGAGTGTCTTCTGATAAATTAGCTTTGGGCTTTTTTGGAATTCACTACTACAACGAAAACAAAGACAAACTTAAAATTGTAGCCATCGACGATGAGAAAGACGAGAATGGCAAAGGCGCCATAGTTCCTTCTGAAGAAACAGTAAAAAATGCTACGTACCAACCTCTTTCAAGACCGCTGTTCATCTATGTAAGCAAAGAATCCGCTGCCCGTGAGGAAGTTGACAGTTTTGTAAAATACTATATGGACAACGCTGCCGAAATAGTACCTGAAACAGGCTACATTACGCTCGACAAAGATCTGTATGTATTGA
>JANYCO010000397.1 GCA_025360235.1 Cytophagales bacterium | reverse complement strand
GATTATTCAGGACGATACGAATGAATAGAGTTAAAAGCTATACGGTAATAGAAATGCTGGTGGTGATGCTGATCAGTTCGCTAAGCATTGGTATTACCTATACCTGCTATACTATATTTTCAAATCATTATTTGTCCTATAAAAAAAGATCAGATGAGCTTGCAAATTATATTCTACTGGATAAATTAATGACCAAAGATGTTTCAGTAAGCGCAAAAGTAGAAAAAACGAGTCTGGGAATGAATTGTATTTCTAAGAATGGAACTATTGGATATGAATTTTATGATCAGTATATTTTAAGGAGAAGTACGATAGTAGATACTTTTTATGTAGTAATGTCACAGCCGGTCGTGTTTAAAAGAATGGGTAAGACGGAAAATATCCCGGGTGCATTAGTAGAAGAAATTGGTATGGAAACAATATATAAAGAAGAAAAGCTCTATTTTTACTATAAGAAGAATTATGGAGCGGATGTGTTGATTCGATTTGATGATTTGGCGATTTGATGATAAAAAAAATAAAATTAAAAATTCATAAATAATAATTCAAAATTAAAAAGGTGGCGGTAGATATCTCAAAAATAAAGACGAACAAACAAGTCACTCCGAAAGAAAAATCAGAGGAGGGTAATATTTTTGCTTTTTTGAATAAGGATATCTCTCTTTTTGGTAATGGATTGAACGATAAGAAAAAAGAAGCTTTCTATCATGAACTCCATATCCTTCTTACTGCCGGTGTGGATATTCGGAGTACACTTGATTTGATTGCTTCAGAACAAACTTCTGAAAAAGACAAGACCTTGTTTTTAGGTATTCGTGATAAAGTAACAGGAGGAAGCACGCTTTCCGATGCCATTCAAGATACAGGAAAGTTCTCGGCCTATGAATACCACAGTCTTCGAATTGGAGAGGAGAGTGGTAAGTTGTCTGTGGTATTAAACGAACTGACAAATTTCTTTCAAAGTAATATAAATTTAAGGAGACAGATCATAGGAGCCTTAACATATCCGGGCATTGTACTTTTCACATCTTTTGGCGCTATCTTCTTTATGTTGAATTTCATTGTGCCTATGTTTGCCGATGTGTTCAAGCGTTTTGGCGGAAAGTTACCTTTTATTACTTCTGTGATAGTGGATATGTCCAATTGGATGGCGAGCTATTTTTATATTTTATTTCTGTTGTTTGCGTCCTTTATAGGATTAATGATTAGTCAGCGAAATCAGATTTGGTTCCGTAAATTTTTCTCGACAATTTTATTAAGGATGCCCTTTGTTGGAGAAATGATCCGGAAGATCTATATGGCCCGGTTTTGTCATTCGATGGCTTTGCTGATTGGTGCAAAGATTCCAATTGTACGAGCTATTAAACTGGTTAAACAAATGATAGGTTTCTATCCCATAGAGATCTCACTGGATCAGGTGGAACAAGATATTATGCAAGGTATGGCTTTAAATAAAAGTCTTTCTGCCTTTCCTGTTTATCATAAGCGTTTGGTATCGCTTATAAAAGTTGGAGAGGAAGTTAATCAATTAGAATCTTTTTTTGGCAAAATAGCAAAACAATATTCGGAAGATGTAGAACATCAGACTACACTTATAAGTAGTATGATCGAACCTTTTATGATTATTTTTCTTGGACTTATTGTTGGGGTTATTTTGATAGCGATGTATTTACCGTTGTTTCAGTTGAGTACTACGTTTTAGAACCTTATGGTTAATTATAGCAACTTATTTATTATGAAATCCAAAGTCTACTAAAATTGTGAATTATAAAATCTAATAAATTCTGTTTTTTATTATATTAGCTTTTACCTGTGTTGGATAAAAATAAAATAAAATAAAATTGTATACTATTTTTTAACTCTAAAGTGTTAGTAAACTTACAATTAGATAAAAAATCAACTAATTTTATTTATTGTTTAAAAATTTATGTGAAACGTTTTGGATTTACTTCATCTACTATATGTAGACAACTATTTAAATTAATTAAAAAAATAGTTATTACGTTTGTTAAAATTCTCTTTAAAATTTTTTAAGGATTTATAAAAGAGAAAAATAGGTTTTTAATTATTTATTTTAAATTTTGATTTTAAGCTATGAGAACAATTTCAAGGATATTGTTACCTGTACTTATTGTATTGCTTACGCTCATGAGAGTAGGTGCACAATTATCGGTTCAGAATTACGATCAAGTTGTGGGTACGAATACCTTCACTTCGCTTCGATCACCCTCAATGGATGTACATGAGAAATCAGGAATTAGAGTCTATACCTGGACAGAGTTAGACAATCCTGTCAATGGATCGAATAAAGATATCTATTGTCAACTTTTTGACAAGAATATGAATCAGTTGACACCGGCTTTTGTTGTTAATAAAAATATCAATTTAGATCAAACAGATCCTTACGTAAAAATAAATCAAAATGGAAATTATTTTGTCATCGCTTGGTCAAGTAATCATGGTTCGAACAATTATGACATCTATGCAAAAAAAATAAGCCTATACAATGTAGTACCTCTTGAAGTCTATACTGAGGATGAGTTATTGATCAATGTGAACGTAAACAATACAACACCCTCTACGAAAGCAGGTATTCAAAGTAATCCAATACTGACTTACGATTATTTTTTTAACGAACTGATCGTTGTTTGGACAGATCAAAATAACCAGGATTCATACCCCAATACGACTGGTGGAAAAGGTGTTTTTGCGAGAATAGTCAACCTAACGGATTTTTCCTTAAATAACGATGAATGGCAGGTAAATGAAACCGCTCTAGGTGATCAGACAGCAACCGCTGCAGAAGTAAATCCTGTAACGGGAGAATTTTACGTATTGTACAACTATAATTCAGTAATTGGTGCAACCTTAGATGTCAAGTTTAAAAAATTCATTCGAAATTCTAACTTCGATTTTGTAAGTTCAACTCCAGGTGTTAATGCAGAAATAACTATAAACACATATCTTACAAGTGATCAACAAAATGCAAGATTAATTATAAACAAAACTACAGGAAACTATATTATAACATGGATGTCTTATGGCCAGGATTTAACTGGTAGTCTAGGTTGCTATTTTAAAGCTTTTAATAAATATTGCACAGCAATTTTGACTGAAACCAAGGTTAATATTCCTGTAGCAAATGATCAACAATACCCCAACGCAATTTGGGATGAAACTTCAGGCTATTTGGTATTTTTTTATATGTCGTCGGCCAATCCTGGACCAGCACCAGCCTATTTAAAATATCAAGTATTTAACGCATCTTCCATAGTGGCCAGCGGCGCTCCAGCTGTGGGCACGGAGATGCCTGCCTTGATGCCTTTGAGTGGTTCTGAACCTGATCTTGGTAATGGTACTTATAAGTTTTCCATTGCTTATTCTCAGACAAATCAGCAAGTCACATTAGTTTATCAGGTTGCGAGTGGTGCTAGTGCTAAATGCTCCACTAGAACTTTTATTTTTACTACACCAGTTGGAACTCCTTTAGCTATTGATTATTCCAGAAACTGGATTCAAGAGACTACATTTGACGGTAACAATACTCCAATAAAAAGTACACGTTTATATTCCGATAATTTAGGAAGGCCAACACAACAGCAAACCAGAAATTTTGAAGATAATAATACGTTGGTTTCCGCTACTATATACGATAGGTATGGAAAGCCTGCCATTAATACACTTCCGGCGCCTTCTATGCTTAATGGGTTTTCTTATATTTCCAATTTTATTACCCCCTCAGGTGGTTCAAATTATTACAATTACAATGATTTTGATAAAGCAACAACGTCATCGAATTTGGCGGGAGAAATTTTAAATCCAAATCCTGTTAGTACTGCGAATCTTCAGACGCTCGGATATTATTACAGTGCCAATAGTTATGCGGGTTCAGAATATGTACCTGCCTCTGGTTTCCCATATGCAAGAATCTATTATAACAATATGGTTCCGGATGGTGTCATGAGTCAGACAAGTCCTGGAGACGAATTAAAAATGAGAGTTACGAATGGCCATGATGTAAAATCATTTTCTGGTCCAATCTTAAATGAGTTGAATCATTATCAAACCTTACGAAATTCAATTTTTGTGACCAATGCATCAGGAGCTACTTCCCTGGCTTTTCAGGGTACTAAAACGATTACTATTGATGAAAATGGAAATACCTATGTGGTTTTCCGGGATAAGTTTGGAAAAGAAATAGCGAAAGCGATGGTCGATGGAACCATAAATACCCCCGTTACCGGAACGTTAACTCCTTCTTTCTATCAATACTCCTATACCAATCCTAGCAGCGTGAATAGTGCTACTTTATATCTTGTAAGAAATCAGGAAGCAATAGAAGCATATAATTTTTCTACTCTAAGTCCGATTACTATTACAAATAATACGATTGTTGTTCCTCCAAATCAGATTATTCAAATTAGATCTTATGGCGGGTTTGAAATAAATGGACTTCTGGCAGGTAGCTACTTTACTGGGCCTCCTGTTTCTGTAAATGCAACGACTGCACAACCTGCAGCGGATGTGTATGTAACCATTCCTGGGTCATTTACTTTAACAGGTGATCCGAACGCAACTGTTTCTATTGTCAATGCTCAGACAGGAGTTAGTGTTTACAATGGGTTAGTAAGTTCATTTACAGGATTAACTACTGCTGGTTTTTATCGGGTAAGAGTGTTGTCGCTTGGGTTTTCTCAAAATTATGCTGCCGCTGCTGTCACGATCAATTATAATTTTAACTACGCAAATTTTTCCTATATCTTTTACAACGATGCAGGAGTCAAGGTAGCACAGGTAGCGCCGAATAGTCTTACCAATGCATCTGGTATTAATTCTGCCAGCACAAGTATGCCAGTGTATAAATCTACTTTTGTAAACAACACATTTGGACTATCTCTTGTCAATAGTGAAGCCGATGGAGGAGTTACAAATTATGTGTATCGTAAGGATGGTAAATTGAGGTTTTTCCAAAATGCAAACCAGGTAGTAACAGGAAAGTATTCATATGTTAATTATGATAATGCGGAACGAGTTATAGAAATAGGAGAATATGGCCCTGACGCTTCTATCGTGTTTGAAACCTATGATGGTGGCGCTGCGACAAGTGTTCATCGAATATTAGAAAATACTGGAAGTTTTGGAACTGTAGGGCTTAGGGCGAATGTGAATACAATGTCCTATGATTATACAACTACTGCAAATCCTGCTGGGAAAGTGACACGTTTTTTGAGTAGAAACAAAGCTATGACTGGTAATGCCAACTCAACTACCTGGTTTAGTTACGATGAATTTAACAGGGTAGAGTGGGTTGTACAATCGATAACAGGATTAGGAACTAAAACAACAGATTATGTCTATGATTTTAATGGGAATATTCTGAATGTCATTTATCAGAATGGTACATTAACCGAACGTTTTGAGCATAAATATACCTACAATGCTAATAAAAAATTAGCACAGGTACAGACCAAAGCAGGTGCCGCTGCTTCC
>JANYCO010000372.1 GCA_025360235.1 Cytophagales bacterium | reverse complement strand
GAAGGTTGGCAATTCGCATCTAAAGCATATGCCAGCGAAAAAAAAAGTACGAGAGTAAAACAACAATGGAAAAGTTTTTTTTTAACGCTTATAAATGCGGGAACCGCAGCTAAGTGGTTTAAAATTATTCAAGCCCCCAATTTTCTTGTAGTGACCTCGCATCGTCCAGGGCTTTATATGAAACCTTTCAGGGTTTATATGTCCACAAGATGGACTAAAAACCAAAAAATAAAAATTATTCAGGATACTTATCGGTTTATTATAAGTAAAGGGGAATCATTTATGAAAGTAATAACCGATGATAAAGAATTGGAAATTGCACGTTTTAAGATGAACGATACTAATGAAGGTTATTTGACCTTAGGCTATGATGGAAGATATCGAAAAGAAGGTGAATTGGTTTTGTCTTTCAGTTGTGACCAACTGGATGGAAAGATAGTGGCAGCTTCATTTTCATTTGAGGAAATAGAAAAAGACCGTTGGGTCTGCCGGATTGGTTGTGTACAAGGACATGGAAAAAATGAAGCCTATTCCTCGAAGATAGCACAGAAACAATTATTTGGACTTCGTCCAAAATCGCTTGCAATATTGACGGTTCAGGAATTGTCAAGGTATTTAGGATTTACTGCCGTTTATGGTGCCGGAGATATTATCCAACCCTACCGTCGTAAGCATGCTATCCATATTCACTCACAACATTCCATAAAATTTGATTACGATGCATTTTGGACAGAATCTGCCGGCAAGCCCGGTAACGATGGTTGGTTTGAATTGCCATTGATTCCTTTTCGTAGGAGTATTCAGGAAATCAAATCAGAGAAGCGTTCACTCTACAATAAAAGATATCGTATGCTTGATGAACTTTCACTGAAAATTGCTGATTCTGCAACGAAACTTAGTTAGCAATTTATTCCTTGGCTATTTTAAATACGTTTACATTGTCTTGAGAATATATACTCAAGAAATAAATTCCAGGAGATAAAGAGGGTTGTATTCGTGCAACAGTTTCTTCTCCGGAAGAAATATATTGATACTGAATGTCTCCCTGAAGGTCACGGATTACGCAACTAGCAATAAGATTCAAGGGTTTGCTTATCTTAATTTCGCTTTCAAAAGGATTAGGATATACGGTAAACATAATGTTGTTAGTGTGATCAATTTTTATGTTATGGCTGTAACTTACCGAGCCGTCAACATCATATTGTGCAAGCCGATAATAATTTGTGCCGCTCAGGGGATTTATATCAGTAAAGGAATAATGTTTAATCTGGGAATCGGTACCATTTTTTTTCACTGATCCAATAGAATTGAATAAAATTCCATCCGCAGATCGTTCCACATTAAAATGATCGTTGTTGATTTCCGAAGCAGTATTCCAATTTAATACAGTCGTGTTACAAATTAGATTTCCAGTAAAATCGAGTAAGGTTACTGGTAATGGATGAATCACTCCATCAATCTTGCGTAATAGGGATCGGGTATCCGTGCTGGCACAATCTTCTGTAATTTGCCAGATCATTATTCCGGATGCATTAGCGAGCGCATACGTGGCTTTTTGTTGCATTAATGCAAGGCCATTATAATAAATCACATCTGGTGCAGCTCCTACCTGATTGGCATTTTCAGCTCCCGGATGAGCGCTTATAATATCGCAATAACCAATTTCATCTCCCACATCATAAATGCCCCATCCATATCCGTAGAAAGGAACTCCTACCACAAGCTTAGAAGCAGGTACTGCTTTTGTTGTATTCCAGTAGGTAAAATCAGATTGCGCCAGCGACAAAGGAGAATGTTGGCATGGCCCGGACCATGGTCCGCATTGATCGTAGGACATTAGTCCGATCCAGTCAAACTGTGCGGCAGCGGTATTGGTAACGTTAGTCGCAAACCATGTGGCCAACGCAGCACTCATTTGTTTGCTCTGAGCATGAAGTGCTGTACCAAGAGCTGTTACGAAGTTTTGATATTGAGTAGCTGTAACCGTGGTGCCATCTAATACATCGCCTTCAATATCCACGTCTACACCATCCAGATTATTGGTCGTCACAAAGGCCATGATCTTGGTTACAAAATTATTGATATTGGTAGTATTGTTTACCAGGCCCGCATAGGTAGCGCCTGGTGCACCTGCGCCTCCCATCGAAATGAATACTTTTACGCCCTTTGCATGGCAAGCATTTACGATGGTAGTAGCCTGTGCATTTGTTACACCGGTTAGTGTTCCGGTGCCGTTTGGATTAGCAAAAGCGATATTGATGTGGGTAACCTTGTTAAGGTCCACGCTCGTTATATTATTAGGAAAACCTGTCGACCAATTGGCAAAGTAGCCTACCACTCTAAACTGAGCAAAAAGGGGATTGGTTACAAGTAAGGCAGAAACTAATAGTAATAATATTTTTTTCATTTCAAGTAAGTGTGTTAAAATTAAAAGTGAATAGAATATAGCAGGGAGTTAAACAGGTAAGTGAAAATAGAATACTATTTTTAAAAATCAGTCAGAGAAAGCGCTTTAATTGTTGGTGTAATTTTGCGCATGGTTACCGCTTAAATCCTGTCAGGTTTAATTAAAAAAGTATCATTTGAGCAAAAGCGTATCATATTAAGAGTTAAGTCTTTTTACTAATAAGTTTTTCTTCAACAGGTGTTTCAACATCTCCAAGAAGCCTCATTGCGTTTAAAGAAAGTTCTGTAGGAGGTTGTTTTACTTAAAAATCACAGTAAAATGCTTTACAAGCAATAAGCGAAATTTTTTTCATTGCGGTTGTGTATATTGAACATTTCTACATCAGCTAAAAAAGTGCAGTTAATTCTAAGAAATATCTTATTTTTATAATTAGATCACTCACTAACAAGATATTATGATGAAACTAGTACATTATTTGATATTTTTAAGCCTTCTATTGTATTCCGTTCAGATAATGGCGCAATGTGGGGTGACAGACCCTCTTACCACTACAAATTATTGTGCCAATCAGACGGCAGCATGGTCCTTTGCAAATTCAAGTCCGTCTACCACTACCTACAAATGGTATAAGTCTGCCAGCTATTTATATCAGGGTTCAGGTGACTACTATGAAACGGCACAAACTTTTCCGAATGGCTATGGAACGGTAAATACTTATTATTATGAAAAGGAAATCCATCAAACACCTAGTCCTGCTGTACCTTCTCCTTTACCAGCTGTTGGAGGAAATGTTACAGTATCGGAAAATCTAAATTATACTTCTACCACCGATTTTGTACTCAACTATGTAACAGTTGCGGTACTTGCAAATTGGACTGGAAGTCCCAGTACGTATGCTCTTAAAGTTTCTGCCAACGGTCAATATTCACAATGGTTTACCTTTAAATACACCGACGCAATAGCGGTGTCGGGTAACACAGTATATATCAAAGTTCCGGTTTATACTTCTGCTACACAACTTGGACTTGTTATACCATCTGGCAGCTCCGCTATCACGGTGAGTACCTGTTCAGCAACGGATCCTTGCCCTGCTGGAGCTGTTGCAGTAGATGGATTTCAATTTCTTAACCCTTCTGTATTGAGTTCTACCTATACTATGGGATCTACTACACTGAATTATACTTCGTCACAACTGAATGTATGGGGCGTTAACTCTATTCCCGGAATTTTTGCAGTCGACATTACTACCAGATGTGGTAAGACATTGGTAACGGCAATACAGGAAATTGATAATACAAAATGTTGCACACCCGTAGCTTCCTACTCAACGGTCACTTCCAATACTGGCTCAAATATCTTCGGTACAGTTTTTCCTGGAGGTGTTACGCTTACTGCATCGGGCAATAGCGCTGCACTCTATTACGACTGGTATAAAGATGGTGTGGAGATGGGCGCTTCTTATAAGGGGTACGGACTGACTACTATTCCTATAACTGCCTATGGAATATACACGGTAAAAGTAGTGCAGAGTCCGACCTATATAAACAGAGCAGTATGTTATAAAACCACTCCGTACGAAGCTCAGAAAAGGATTTTGTTTGCGATAGC
>JANYCO010000346.1 GCA_025360235.1 Cytophagales bacterium | reverse complement strand
CCTTCCGGAGGAATTATTAATGTAGAGTACGAAGCCGATGATTATGCGTACGTACAAAATAAAAAAGCAACTCAAATGTTCGAGATAGTAGGTCTAGATCCTAATGGCTCTGATATGATTGATCATCCAAAGGGAGCGGGAGGAGATCGCAGGAGAATTTACTTTAATCTGGAACATCTTATTTCTAATACAGTACCAGATACAAAAAAGGCAATGCAACCTTATGTGGATGGACTTGATAAGTTGTATTTTAGAATTTACATGTATGTAAGAAAATCATCGGACGATCGTCAGGATTATCTCAGTGGTTATGCTTATATAGACGATTATAATGTTGATCCGAATTCTCTGAATGGTTCCCAACAATATACCAGAGGGTATATTGAAATGGGTAAACCTACAATAGGAACAAAGAAAGCTTCAGGCTCAAAAACGCTTTCTTATCACCCCTTTTCAGTAGCTGCCTGGCAATACATTCGTACAGATGAACCCCAGCTTTCAGGAGTGGGACCTTTTGATACTGATCCTAATGCTAATAAATCTGCGGCTATGGATAAAGTTAAAAGTTTATTAGGAGTATTTGATGAGGTTGTTAAGCTTTTGGAAGGATTTAATACTTATGCTAAGGAAAATAAATGGGGAGAAAAAGTAGTACTTAACCGTTCATACATACGCTTGAATTCTCCGGATCAGAAAAAAATAGGAGGAGGATTAAGAGTAAAAAGAATTACACTCAACGATGACTGGAGCAATGCTACAGCCTCTTATCCTGCTCCCGAAGAAAGTAGTATCTACGGACAGGTATACGATTATACAACTGTAACTTCAGTAGGCGATACCATAACCAGCGGAGTAGCCGCTTACGAACCTTCTATTGGAGGCGATGAAAATCCTTTTCGTACAGCTAAGGAATACGTAGAAGCCATTCCATTGAAGACAAATAATAATTTATACTTTGAGTATCCGGCGAATGAAAGTTATTATCCTGGTGCCAGTGTGGGTTATAGAAAAGTGACAGTCCGAAGCCTTGCCACAGCCAATAAGAAAATACCAAACAATACCTACAATATTAAAGCAGGTATTATTACTACAGGAGCTACAGTGCACGAATTTTATACTGCAAAAGATTTTCCTGTGATTACGGATGAAACAAATCCTGTTATTAATTTTAAAGATGAATTGTTTTTTTTACCATTGATCGGCCAGATAAGTAGCAATAAGCTTACCGCAAGTCAGGGGTATTCCATTATTCTCAACGACATGAATGGAAAACCAAAGAAAATTTCAAATTATAAAGAAGATAGTGGAGGAAATATTTTATACGATGTTCCTGAAAGTTATGTAGAATACCTGTATAGCTGCACTATAGTGCATAAAGACAATAATCCTGACAATGATTACCTGGAACTGGTTAACAGTGTACCTGTATTACTTGGAGATGCAAATGGAACAACTATCAGAAGTGGGCAGAATGGCATAACGAATAAACTAATTGGTCAGGAGTACGAATTCTTTACCGATATGAGACATTCTACTGTTGTCACAGAAAACGGCGGATTGAAGATCAATGCAGATTTTACGTTATTTGGAATATTACCGGCAGCCCTTGTAGTACCATGGCCAAGTTTGGGAAAAGCTAAAACGGAAATCAAATTAGCGGTGACTAATAAAATTATTCATAAATCTGGTATTATGATCGGCACAACGACGTACGACGGAGGATCTACGGTTACTACTCAAAATGTTTTATTTGATAACCTTACAGGAGAACCTTTGCTTACAAAGGTTACCAACGATTTTAATGCTCCAATATATAATTACGATATACCTGCGTATTTCGCCTTTGATAAAATGGGACCTGCTTATATAAATATTGGGTTACCAGTGAGCCTAAGTATTTCTTCCAATGGAACCTCTTCATCAGGCACTAATACTAATCAGTTGGTAGAAGGAGATGAATTACAGGGGTTAGTTAACGGCGTATTCAGAAAAATTGTTTATGTTAAAAATATCAATGGTGCCTACCAATTCCGCTGGCTTACCAACAATGGTAACGATCAGATACAGCAATCATTTAATGGAACATTTTACATTACCCGGTCAGGAAGAAGAAATATGCAATCCAACAAAATAGGGAATATCAAAACACTGGGTAGCAAAGATACTTTGAGTGTAGGAGATCCTACGCTGAATGTTAATAGATATTAGGAGTAAATAATTAAATAGTAAAACCATGAAAAAAATGAATACAATAATCGTGTTATTAAACCTTTATTTCATCTTAACAGGTTGTAAAAAGAAAGATGATCCAGTGCCAACCAACAATACAAGTCAAAACTGTACATTATCCACTACTGTACTCAACGATACATTGACCTCTACTAATGTTTATAATTCAAATAATTACATTAGTGCGGTAAATTATACAGGAGCCAGTGGTACTACTTTTTCTACTACAGTGCAGTATGACAGTCAAAACCGAATTATAGCACTAATAAATGGATCATTAGGCGAAAATTCTAATTACTATTATACTTATGGATCTGATGGAAGATTGTCATCTCAGGTTATTAATAAAATAACTGTATCTGAACGGGATTCGATAATTTATCAATATCCCAACAGTAATACTATTAATTCTGTAACTTATGTAAAGAAAAGTGGCGTACCTTATGATACTTTACAAGGCATAACACAATTAGATGCGAATGGAAATATTTTAAAAGAATTCAGTACTGCATTCAAAGATCCGGCAATCGGAACGACTTATCCTGGAAATAAGGATACCATGTTGGTAGTATATCAAGCTGCATATACTAGTCAATTACTTCCATCTAGTTTTACTACTAATTTATTCCCCGATGAATTAGGGCAGAAAAATACCTGGCAAAATTATCAGTACTATAGCTATTCTTATTCCAGTAATCAAATTGTAAAGACTGTAATATTGGATAATACTTTAACATATCAGTTTGATACTAATAATAACATTACAAAGATTACAGAAAATGCTTCTTCATGGGCAGGAAATGTTCAATACGTAATAAAATATTTATACAACTGTCAATAAAAATAGTTAAGTATGAAAATATTTAAAAAAAAATATAGTCTAATAATTTTATTGTTGTTTCATCAGGTATGTTTCTCTCAGCAGATAGGTCCTTTGTCGTGTAGTTTTGCTTTTAGTAAATTTGGAGTATCTAATGTATTAAATGTTGCTATTTCTGGTAACTCAAATAATGTATGTAGTGGTAATAATTCGACTCTATCTATAACTGTTAGTTCTTCAAATGGCATTTCAGGTTATGTTCCTGATGACAATGTAGTAGTTCATATTTCAAGTAATACAGGATACAGTAATGTACAATCCTTTACTTTTGGTCAGTTATTGTTAAACACAAGAAATCTTACTCAGTTACCTTCAGGTTCATATACAGTTGATGTTATATTTACAAAATACAAACCTACTCTATGTACTATTTTTTTAATCCCATGTTTTACTGTTGATTTTATCAACACCTGTACAAAAACTTTTACGATCACAAAAAACTGTGTTGGTATAACAGCCACCTGCACTAAAATTGCAGATGAAACTTGTTTGATTCGTAATAACGGGAGTATAAGTTATTCAATTCAGGGAGGTCAGGCACCTTATACATATACTTTCACAAATGGAGTAAGTTATGTTAACACTAATGCTACAACTGAAATATTAAATGGTTTAGCACAAGGTTCCTACAACCTGACTGTAAAAGATATTTATAACCACTCTTTTACTACAACAAATTCTATTAATCACTGCACGGTTGGATTAGTAAACGATATTGTAATTACAATGAACCACCTGGATTTACCCCCATCCGTCTGCCAGAACGATCTTCCTATAAATCTCTCAGGCGAGACACCTGTAGGAGGTAATTTTTCGGGTTCAGGTGTAGTCAATAATGTATTTACTCCTAAGGATGCGAACGAAGGAATCAACACATTGACTTATAGCATAACGAATGCTCCTCCTTATGCTGCTTGTAATAATTCAGCCCAGGTTAAAGTTATGGTGCTGCCAAAACCAAAATTTCTAAACAGAGTTATTTCTGCCACTGCTAATCCTGCTACCGACAACTGGCCCATAGATTTTTCACTGGCCGCTGCTACTAACAATGTCAGTACTTTAACATCAAACCAATTTTTTAATACCGGAAGCAAAGGAGTCTGGAAAGGAGAGGAAAGCTATGTATATGTAGAAGACCGTAAACAGAGGACCCCTACCACACTCAACCCTAACGTCAACATAGGCCAGGACGGAACGTATGATTCATTGCCTCTATTTTTATATAATAGCGGTAATATGGGAGGCTGTTATCCCGGCTGGAGGAAAATGAACGCCATCACCCGGTATAATCCTTTCAGTTATGAGATCGAAAATCAGGACATACTTGGTCGTAATTCCGCCGCTCTCTATGGGTATAACGGAAACCTTTCTGTTGCTGTAGCGGCCAATGCTGCTGAAAATGAAATCGCCTACAATGGATTTGAAGAATATGCACAAAACCAACAGCTCACACTCTCGGATGTAGCCTCTGGTAATCTTACTTTAGCTTCTTCTACAAACTATGCAGGACAACTCTATCGTGAATACCAGGTTCTTTCAGCCACCGATAAAACACTAACGCTGAATGCCACACCCAATCAAGTCTCCAATATACCTACCAGTACCCCTATAAATGTAATGGGTGCAGGATTGGATACTTATAATAATAAGAAAATTTATGGTAACTATGCTGTAACCTCATCCAATCCTACGATCGGAACGATCAGTCTCCAGAATTTTGAATACAGTGATATTTGGAAAGGGAAAATAAGTTTTGCAGACAATGCTACAACTCCAATTTTTAGTCCACCCACCCAGGCTATTATTGTAAGCGCTTTACTTAATCCTGCTTATGGAGCACATACAGGAACCAACAGTCTTTATATAGCAGGGATTATGAAGGCTGAACAATATAAGCTTAACCTGATACCCGGAAAATCTTATGTAATAAGTGCCTGGATAAAATCTTTGAATCCTCTTGATACAATTACCTTCCAGTCGCCATTGGGTACTCCTGATGCCAGTAAGAGAGGACTCTCTTTTGCGTTTTACGACATTCATGGAAATCCAATAAATCCTGC
>JANYCO010000342.1 GCA_025360235.1 Cytophagales bacterium | reverse complement strand
CACAATCCAATGATACTGGAGCATACTGCCCCTTCCCATTTTTTTTGCAAAGATGCTATAAGGCAGAGGGAGAGAAAAGCGCCAAACCACAACCATTGCGCCCATGATATTTTTCCATCCAAATATACGTACTGGCTTTTCATTATGAAGATATTCATGTTAAACTATGTAATTTATTCTCTTCTGGTTTTGTCACCTCCACCGCATTGTGCCCCATGACACAGCACTTTTACTATGCAATAGATGTTTTATTTTTCCGCTTCTTCCCTTATCAAAGGCAAGGCTTCCGCTTTTGTCAGGTGTTCGTATTTTTTTGCAATGGCAAGATGTTCGTTGCAAAACCATTCATGTCCTGCTGGGTGACCTACAAATCATGGTTGTTCGAATTTTTTATTTTTTTCTTTGTCCGATTCGGATAAGGTAAAACGAATTCCCTTTCCTTCGTTGGGTCCGAACTTTTTGTGGCAAATGGTACAGATGGGAGGCCTCATAGACAGATAGTATTTATAACTTAAAATTCATCACTTCTAATTTTCTTATACTCTTCCCAAACCTCCTTCACAATCTCCCCGGCTGGTTGGATTTTTCTAATTGAGGAGGCAATCTGTCCTATTTCTAGTTCTCCTTCATCCATTTCGCCTTCAAAGATCCCCTTACGGGAACGGCCTTTTCCCAGAAGTAATTTTAATTCCTCAGCACTTGCATTATTTTCTTCCGCCACTTTCACTGATTCGTAGAATTTATTTTTGAGTAATCGTACAGGTGTTAATTGTTTTAACGTAAGTACAGTTTCACCCTCTGTACTTGTAATTACCTTTTGCTTAAAATTTTCATGTGCCGAAGATTCTTCACTCACTGCAAAACGACTTCCTATTTGGACTCCGTCTGCTCCCAATACCATGGCTGCTAACATCGTCCGTCCTGTACTGATTCCACCTGCTGCGATTAATGGAATTTTTATTGCTTCTTTTACCATTGGTATCAGACAGAAGGTGGTTGTTTCTTCGCGTCCGTTATGCCCGCCAGCTTCAAAGCCCTCTGCTACTATAGCATCTACTCCTGCTTGTTCTGCTTTCAACGCAAATTTTACACTGGAAACTACATGTACCACGGTGATGCCATTCTTTTTCAATAGAGAAGTCCATGTGGAAGGATTTCCGGCAGAGGTAAAAACAATTTTTACGCCTTCGCGAATAATTAGTTCGATCTGTTTTTCAATGCCTGAATAAAGTAAAGGGAGATTTACTCCAAAAGGTTTTGATGTGGCTGCTTTACATTTTAGGATATGCTCTTCAAGTAATTCTGGTGTCATCGAACCAGCTCCGATAAGACCCAATCCTCCTGCATTACTCACTGCTGAAGCAAGTCGCCATCCACTGCACCAAACCATTCCAGCTTGGACGATAGGGTATTGGATGTGGAAGAGTTGGGCGATTTTGTTTTGGTTCATGAAAATGGGAACAGATTAATACAACTAAAGGCAATAACGATACGAATAAAAACAGAAATTCTTTCTTTTGAAAAGTAAATAAACTATTAACAAATATACATTGTATGCAAAGAGAACAGTTATAAAAAAGCCCATTATAAACCCAATCCCATGGCCAGCATTTTCAACTACATTGAATACACCTGCTACGATTAATATGTTTATAGTGAGTATAACAAATTTTCTGTAAAGCCTCATTCAAATTTCATTTTCTTGATTTTGATAACTTATTTAAATGAGAATCCTAGACATTAGTAATGGAAAGGTTCTCTGCTCGTATGCCGTATTCTTAGGATGTTTATTTCGTTATATTTTTCCTTAATCTGATATGTTATTCTATAGCTAAATATAATAAATGCTCTAAAATCTTTATTAGGAGGTTCTTTTAATTTGTCTATCTCACAAATTTTCGCACTAGTCTTAATGATTTCCAATTTTGCAAGAATGCCTTTCTTTACTATTGAGGAAGCCTGGTCACTTTGTTTTGAGAGGTAAGTATTTCTTCAAAATCATCTAGAGCAATTCTGTCCCAAACAATCCCATAAGCTTTCCGTTTTACCATTTAGATAGTTCCTTCAAAGCATCTTTATGAGAAACAAAATTGCCTTTTTCGATTCTTTCCACAGCTTCATCAATCTCTTTGTTATACTGCTTCTTTGTAATACGTTTAGCTTCCTTATCAACATTTAAAAAGCTCTTAACCATTTCTAAGAGCAATGTTTGCTGCTTATTATACAAGAGTGGTAGATAATTATCAAATTGCTTTTTTATTGTAGATGTTGCCATACCATATAATTTACCTAAACCAAATTTACAAAAAAATCACCATATTTCATCAACAAAAATATTTTTTGACAAACCAGTTAGAATGCACTAATTTCGTGTACCATTTGAATAGCATATGAAACTGCAAAAAGTAGTAGACGAGAAAACGAAAGCAGAGTTTCTCAACTTTCCCGTAAAGTTATACAAGGACGAAAAGAATTGGATTCGTCCGCTAGACAAGGATGTGAACCAGGTTTTTGATCCAAAAGAAAATAAATTTTTTCGCCACGGTTCTGTGGAAAGATGGATACTTGTTGACGATTCGGACAATACTATAGGCAGAGTGGCAGCATTCGTCAATAAGAAAAATGCTAAGACCACGGAATATGCTACTGGTGGAATGGGTTTTTTCGAGTGCATCAACGATCAGAAAGCGGCGTTTATGCTTTTTGATGTATGCAAGGAGTGGAATGCCGAACAAGGGATGGAAGCAATGGATGGCCCAATCAATTTTGGTGAACGAGACAAGTGGTGGGGCTTACTTGCAGAGGGTTTTGATCTGGAACCGAATTACTGCATGCCCTATACCATGCCTTACTACAAAGGATTTTTCGAAGCCTATGGCTTTCAGAATTATTTCGAACAATATACTTACAGCATGCCTGTGCAGTCGCAGATGCCGGAAAAATACCGGGAGCGTGCCGACCGGATAGCGCGTGATCAAAACTACAATTACAAAAATTACAACAAAGGCAAAATGGATAAATTTGCCGACGACTTTCTTACGATCTACAACAAGGCCTGGTCGAAACATGGTGGTATGAAAGGGATGAACAAGGCGCAAGCCTTGAGTATCTTCAAACAAATGGGTCCAATCGTAGATACTGACATTGTAGTTTTTGCGTATTACAAAGAAGAACCAATTGGTTTCTTTCTGATGATCCCGGAGTTGAATCAAATTTTTAAATATTTGAATGGACAATTCAACTGGTGGGCAAAACTTAAATTTTTATATTACCAGAAGACAGGAGCCTGTAGGAAAATGTTTGGTGTGGCTTTTGGAATTATTCCAGAGTACCAAGGTCGCGGCGTAGAGGGTGCGATTATCATTGAGGCAGCCAGAATTATTCAGCCGAAAGACAAATACGATATTTTTGAAATGAACTGGATTGGGGATTTTAATCCAAAGATGATTCACTTAGTAGATTCGTTTGGTGCTACGGTAGTGAAGAAACATATTACTTTTCGAAAATTGTTTGACAGCACCAAACCCTTCTTCAGAGCCAAGGTGATTGATTAAAAGAGAAGAACACCTGTCGTTTTAAAGATAGGTGTTCTTCTCCGAAAAAATCTGTGAAATCCTGTAATCTCTCAAATCCGTGTTAGAAGTTCGGTTGCAATAAAT
The DNA here is from genome assembly GCA_025360235.1 of Cytophagales bacterium. Classification (GTDB taxonomy): domain Bacteria; phylum Bacteroidota; class Bacteroidia; order Cytophagales; family Cytophagaceae; genus JANYCO01. The sequence goes on along the minus strand of JANYCO010000342.1, from coordinate 6,169 downwards.
ATTTCGAATAGAATTCGTCGATTACTTTTACCGCTTCTGTAGGAGTATCTACCAAGCTGAAAATATCAAGGTCTTCCGGATTGGCATTGTGTTCTTTCTTGATCATTGTTTCTTTGATCCAGCTAATCAATCCACCCCAGTAATCTTTTCCTACCAAAATAATCGGAAACTTTCCTATTTTCTTAGTTTGAATAAGCGTGATGGCTTCGAAGAGCTCGTCTAGTGTACCAAAGCCACCTGGCATTACTACAAATCCCTGAGAGTATTTGATAAACATTGTTTTTCGCACAAAGAAATAATCAAAGTCAATCACTTTGTCACGATCTATGTAGTGATTATGTGTTTGCTCAAAAGGTAAGTGAATATTCAGTCCTACGGATTTACCACCTTGAAGGAAAGCGCCTTTATTTCCAGCTTCCATGATCCCAGGCCCACCACCTGTGATGACACCGTAACCATGACGCACTAATTTCGCTGCAATTTCTACAGCCATTTCATAGTAAGGATTGTCGGGTGAAGTACGTGCAGAGCCAAAGATAGAAACACAAGGCCCTATCTTGGCGAGTTTGTCAAACCCTTCTACAAACTCCCCCATTATTTTAAAGATAGCCCAGGAGTCGGCACTTTTTATTTCGTTCCAGTCTCTGTCTTTAAAGGCTTTTCGGATTCTTTTTTCTTCGTCCGGGTGAAGTTGTTTTTCCTGTAGTTTGTTGATTTTTTGTTCTTGCATTTCGTCGTTGTTGGAGATATTGCCTTCACTGAGACCATCTCCTTTTTCTTTATATTCGTTCATCGGGTAAAAAATTTAATAAATGATCTGTTATGTTAAACGTGGTTATCCACATTTAGGTTTAAAAAACAAGGCTTATTTATTGTTTTCAAATAGATCTTCTAATGCGGGTTTAAGATTAGGATAGTTAAATTTGAACCCTGCCTCTACGATTTTCTCTGTAGAAACCCGGTTCCCACCCAACAATATAGCGGCTTTCTCAGAACTAAGAATCAAATTCAATACAAAAGCAGGTATATTTGGAAGCCACAAAGGCCTTTTCAATACAGAAGCAATCTCTATTGTAAGCATTTTATTAGTTACCGGATCTGGCGCAGCAGCATTGTATGCGCCCTGCATTTTCTCGTTCTCAAGAGCAGTGATAAACATTTCACAGAGGTCGTCTACATGAATCCAGGAAACGTATTGAATGCCTTTCCCCATAGGACTGCCAACAAAATACTTTATCGGTTTGGATAATTCTTCCAAAGCCCCACCTTGGCCGGAAAGGACGATGCCGATTCTTATTTTGACTGTTCTCAAACCAGACTTTTCGATTGGACTGAGCGACGCCTCCCATTTTCCTGTTACCTCGGCGAGAAAACCTTTTCCAACTATTGTAGGTTCTGTTTCGTTTTGCCAGGAGTCACCGGTGTCGAAACCATAAATTCCAATGGCAGAGGCGGAAATAAAAGATTTAACCTTGTGTTTAAGGGTAGAAAGTTTTTCGGCCAGCAAAGCAGTGCTATCTACCCGACTTTCCAGGATCTCTTTTTTATACTCCTTAGTCCATCTTTTGTCGAAGACACCAGCTCCCGCCAGATGGATAATATGATCTGCTTTTTGAATGGCTCCTTCGTCTATGTATTTTGTTTTCAGGTCCCACAGGTATTTCTTTATTTTGCCTTCTCCGGCTTGCCGGCTTAGAAAGCTTACCTGATACCCTTTCCGAATCAGGATCTCAGCCAGGCGTGTCCCAACCAGTCCTGTGCCCCCGGTGATAAGAATATTCTTTTGCATTGTTATTGGTATCTTATTTGGTGTAAATTTGCAGCAATATATCTTTAAGGTACTATAAGTTTTAGGATTATGCATAAGAAGTTACTACTATTTTTTCTGTTGTTTTCGATTGGTGTTGTGAAAGCCCAGAAAATAAAAATTCAGGAATCTTCAGAGATGGTTGAAAATATTTCCCGTACAGGAATGTATGTTTCATTGGAGTTGGATAAAAAGGATGTTGAAAAACTTTGGTCAAAATACCTCAAAGCTTATGGGAAGACTTCATCAAGTAATGGAGTACTCCTGATCCATGCAGCAGATATGAAGGCGATAAGCAGCTATCCTTGCAGAGTATTTTCGATTGTAAGCGCAACAGCAACAGGAGCGAAAGTGTGGTGGGCAATAGATCTTGGAGCAAAGTTTGTTTCCAAAGAATCAGAAGCGGAATACAAAGGTGCAGAGAAAATGCTTTATGAATTTGCCGTGAGTGCCTACCGAGATGATATCAATAAACAGATTGAGGATGCCGAAGGAGCGTTGCTTGCAGCTACAAAGATTCATGAAAAAGAAGTGAACGAAGGAATTGATCTGCAAGATAAAATAGACAACAGTGGTGTTCAGAAAGTGGAGTTGGAAGATAAACTGAAAGTCAACAAAGAAGATTATGTTCGACTAAACAGAGAGATTGATAATAATTTGGCTGAACAAAAGGTGGCACTTCAAAATTCTGAAAACATCAAAGCAGTGCAACACGCCAAAGAAGGTCAATTGCAAACGAACGAAGAAAAGAAAGCACTTACCGATGCTGTGAAGGTGCAGAAGGAGAAAGTGAACGAAGGAGAGCGATTGGCAAAAGACCTCGCAAAAAACAAACAAAACAGAGTGGACCTCGAAGCCAAACAAAAGAAAAACGCTGCAGATATGGTGGAGTTTCTAAAACAAAAAGAACAAAACCAAAAAGATCAGGCGGCGGCGGCCATAGATGTAGAAAAAATGAAAACGGCGGTGGATGTTGTAAAGAATAAAATGAATACGATCGAATAACGATAAACGCCATTTCCATAATTGCGAGAAACCTTTCCGCCAGCGGGTGGATTGGCGACGAAGCAATCCGTTAGTAACAAAGAGGACTATACATTAATTAGATCAACGTTATTCATGAATTCCATGCAACTGGGGAGGGGATTGCTTCACGAAGGCCGCTATCGCTCCCATCGTTCGCAATGGCGTATTATAAAAACAAAATTACGGCTAAGCCTTTACCAAATGACAATCCAACTATACAGCCCTTTCGCAGATTTAAAATTAAGCCCTGACGAATGTTTTCTGACAGGGGAAAAAATTATTTCTCCTGAAGAACAAATTCAGGTTTTCCCTGAATGGATAATGGATCGTTATTCCTTAAGAGATAAAACGTTTACAATGTTAGGAGATGGCAACATTACTAAATACTCAAATTTAAAATTGCCTTGTTCAGCAACCGTTATTAAAAATGCCATCGAACCTTTGGAAGCAGAAATTCAAAAAGTATTTTCAGCCGGGTATGAGGAAGTGAAAAAATTGCCGGAAGAAAAATTGTTTCAATGGATGGCAAAACTGGTCTATGGAATTTTATACAATGATTTAAACAATGCTCTAAAAGAGCAACAGCGAAGAGGGGAAAAATTTGTTTTGTCTTCTTATTTGCAAACCAGGTTTAAAAATCTACATCTGATGTTGCAGTCACTTGTAGTTCCTATGGAATATAAGGGATTTAAACCTTGGTCGATTGAAGTGGTAAGGATCAAATACTCCAAAGACGTTTTCAATTATAAAGACGAAACCAATAAACTGAATTTTTCTTTGGGAATGAATGATTTTGGAATTGTTTGTTGTCTTCAGGATAATGGCGAAAATGCCAAGTACCACAAGGAGTTGGTGGGAAAATTTTCTGACAAAATTTTACACCCAATCCAGTTTGAAGAACTTTGTGGAAGATTCATTTATTCCAATTATTTGCTGAAACGTTTTCCTGAATATAGCATTCATATTACAGAAGAGAAAGTTTTCGTTGAACCTTTGATAACAGAAGTTCAGACGCAAAAACAATTGTTTGAGGTTTGGGACGATGAAATGTTTGGCCAGGTATTGGCAAATTATTGGAAGCCTTGGGGAATTTCGATGAGTGAAATTATCGTTTTCCCAAATGCCCCGATTAGTTTTTTGATTAATGATTATACATTTGAGTTGGTGGAGCCGGATTCGATTACGTTGCCTTACTAAATTTAATTTCCGCTTACAAATCTTTCAAGAAGAAATCGGGTTATTTTTGGGTAAATGACCTTAATGGAATAAGATCCGTTTCGTTGACCATAATGAAAAGTAAGGCCAGTAAAATAACTATAAATCTTTCCGTTGCCTGCATTGGATATAATAAAGTTGCTATTTGTTCCATCAAATCTGGAACATTGAATTACTGCATAGCTGGTATCATTAGCTCTTATAACATTCTCGACTTCCTTATAATTAGTAATTTTAAAAGGGTAGGGATATATTTTTTTAATGTCGTCCGTTTTACCATCTACTTCCATCGCATCAAGTAATACTATTTTATTTTTGAGTTGATCAGGATTCAAGGAGCGGTATAGTTTGTTGGCAGTATTTCCTTCTGATTCCAGGATTTTAGTGATGGTATATTGCATCTGCTTTAACGCAAATAGATAGTCGCCTTCAGACGGAGATATTTTTGGCAAATAAATCTCCATGATTTTTTTTGGAATCTCTATTGTGAGCGTTGTAATACCTAACATACGTACATTATAACGTTTGGAAAAATTGTAAATGAATTTTTCGTCTATTTTCTCCCAGGCAGTTTGTGCCGGTTCCGCAGCACTTTTTATATAATATCTGTCCTGAAATTGTTCTCCGACTTTCATCAAAGCATATTTATCCGGAGAGGCTTTTATAAGAGACCGAGCTTCTTTCATAGAAGTAATAACAGGATCATGACTTAATTTCCAACAATTTAGAACCGCCCATTTCAATGCTTGACGCTGACCTTCCATATCATTTTTATAAAGAGCAACGAAAGCTTCACTTTCTTGTTCCAGGCTTGCGATTATGTCTTTATTGTCTTCAGGCAATACAACTAGTAATGTTCGTTTTTTAACTTCTTGCGCATCATTGTACGAGGTATTGATGTATTGGGAATAGGAGTGGTGCACAAAAAGTGCGAGCAGACAAAACAAAGCCAGTTTTTTCACAAAAGAGTATTTCAAAAAGGGTTAAAAGATTGTTAAAAGTAATCAAAATTATTTAAACCGAAACCCCTGTTCTTTCCTTACGTATAAGCTAGACACTCCTTACTGACTCAGAATATGTTAATTAGAACCAGAATAAGACCGAATTTTCTAAAATTTTCCCTGTCTTTATTTTTATTGGGAATTTTCCTTCAAAACGGATATGCAACTGTCTATACCGTAAATGCTCTAGGTGATGCCGGAGCCGGAGCGGGCACCATTGGTGATATTCGCTATTGTATCAATACTGCCAATGGAGATGCTTCCGCCGGGCCTCATCAAATCAACTTTGCAATTCTACCCGCTGGACAATATTCCATTGCTCTTTCAGGAGGCAGTTTTACGATCATAAGAGATATGATTATAGATGCAACTACTCAACCGGGTTATGTCCCAGGAGCACCAACACCTATGATCGAATTAAAGAACTCCGCCAGTCAGGCATTTGTGATCAACAGTGGTGTGGCAGCTGCTGGTACAACAATCAAGGGGTTTGCCATTAATAACTGTAGCGCACAGGGAATATTAATTCAATCACCCAACAATAAGATTAAGGGATGTTATATAGGGACTAATCTGGCAGGAACGGCAGCTGTACCAAATCATGCTGCAGCTATTTTAATTAATGGTTGTTGCGGATTTAATGCAAGTGGTAATATTTTTGGTGGCATTACAGTTGCAGAAAGAAATATTATCTCTGGAAATCTTACAGCACATGGTCTTGAAGTTAATACAAGTTCAAACAATGTGGTTATCGGGAATTATATAGGTTTGGATAAAACCGGAACAGTAGCACTTGCCAACGCCTATCATGGTGTTAATTTCTATGGAGGAGGTAATAATAATAAAGTAGGAGGCATAACAACAGATTCTGCTAATGTGGTTTCAGCAAATGGTCAGGGAGGAGTTTATTTTGCAAATCTTACTAATTCAAGGATTATCGGGAATCTTATTGGAACTGCAGCTACAGGTTTTACAGACATGGGGAATAATGAGCATGGAATATTAATAAGTGCATGTACCAATATCCTTGTTTTTGGAAATACTGTTTCAGGTAACAATCAGATAGGGATTAATTCTATTAGCAACGGCACCACGATTGTGATCAAGAAAAATTATGTAG
>JANYCO010000299.1 GCA_025360235.1 Cytophagales bacterium | reverse complement strand
CATTATTTACTTCGATACGTAATGCTTGAAAACACCGTGTAGATGATTTTTTTATAAATTCCTGGCGAGTTTCTTTTGGAAGAAAATCTAGTGTTTCTTTTATAATCTCTTTCAGCTGAGCCGTTGTCTCTACAACTACCCCTTTTGAGGTTTTAGCAATTATTGCTTTGGCAATTATATCCGCATAGGGCTCATCTGAATTTTCAATGAGAAGTGTTTTTAATCTATCCTCTGAAATAGTTTTTAAAAGTGCAGAGGCTGGCTTTCCACTTTTAGGATTAAGTCTTAAATCTAAAGGGCCTTCTGTTTTCTGAGAAAATCCCCTCTCAGGATTATCGATCTGCATAGATGAAACACCAAGGTCTGCTAATACAAAATTCAAAGGTCCTGCTTCAAGCGCTATTTGATCGATGCCGGAAAAATTCATCTTTCTGAGAATTAACACCTCTGACCCATATCCCAAAGCAGCAAGACGCTCTCGGGTACGTGGCAATTCAATCGGATCTACATCGGTTGCATATAGACGACCATCAGGTACCAAACACTTAAGCATCTCTAAACTATGGCCACCGTAACCAAGTGTAGCGTCGTACCCTACTTGTCCCGGAACTATCTGAAGAACTTCAAGTATCTCGTTTACGCAAATAGAACGATGCATACCTGCCGGAGTATTTCCTTTTTGAATTATTTTTTCTATATCTTCTGAGTATAATTCAGGTTGGAGTTCTTTGTATTTTTCTTTAAAAGATTTGGGATGAGTTCCCTTATAACGAATACGGCGAGGTGGTTTCGAATCCTGGTTTTCCATTTTTTAATTATAAATATGGATTTTCTATTTTAATTTAAATTGCGATTCCCCAATGGAATAACCGTCTGCATACAATTCTACTTTATAAATTCCAGGTCTGAATTCTGGTTTATTTGAATAAATAAAACTTATTTCCTGATTTGTATTGTCAAATTCAACAACTTGTTTTCCGGTATAAGGAAGTTCTTGATTTTCTGTTGTTTTAAAATATCCACCTCCATTCGTTTCACTAAAAATAACTACAGAATTTGCTTTAATCAATCGAAACATAATGTCGATTTTTGAATTCTTTTTTTTGATTTTATTCTCTGCTAAATTAAAAGTGATGTACAGTTTACTTAGCTCTTTCGCTTTTACAACTTCTTTATCTATTACTTTATCTTTTTTTGAAATGCCGGTAATTATTAGATTCTCCAATTTTACTTTTGCAGCAATTGTCAATTTCGCAGAAAGCTGTTTGGTATCGTCAAGCATATCTGTAATTCTCTGAGTTTGGGTTTCTCTTTCACTCTTTAATACCTTAGCCGCAAAAGAAAGGGAATCTGACTTTTCTTTTAAATTTTTAATTTGTAGATCTTTCATTACCAAAAGCTTTTTTGCTTGTGCCAGTTTGTTATTTATATCAGCCAATGTTATTGCGCCACCCATTTCAACTTCCCATAGACTTTCTAGCATCGCATCCATTTCTGCCCCCAAACTGTCTTTATCTATTCCCATTGCAAGCATTTCTTCTTTTAACTTTTTCAAATCATCTCCTACTAATTTAAACTCAGCCAATTTCGAAGCTAATTCGAGACTATCTCTATTAATAGTGTCGGTATTCTGAATAACAATTTCTTTCTTTTCACTTTGTTGAAGCAATAAATAAAGGATTATTCCAAATTGAACAACTATGATACCTGTAAGTATGTATACTATTGTAGAATTTCGCTTTTCTGCCATAACGGGGGTATTGTATTTAGTCCTTAAGGTAACAATTTTTAATATAACAAAAAATTTTTATATTATTTATGCTTTACCAATTGCATAAGTGCAGTATAATAATTTTGTCGCATCATTCTACCCTTTAACCATGCATAAAAAGTAATAGCCTGAAGATCCTCTTTCTCGGATTCAACAAACAGAAAGGATTGTTCTACTTCATTTTGAAATTCTTGTGTGGTAGCTATCAAAGGGTTTTTATTGAGTTTTTCCATAATAGAAATAAAAACTAATATACGTTGATAGAGTTCCCTTCCGAAAAGATCATGGAAATTTTTTCTAATAAACTTAATTCGCTGAGCTACCAGATCCGGATTTCCAATTTCAAATTGATTAATACATTCTACTAAGTGTTTTTTCAGTAACCACTCACTTCCCATTACTTCTGCAAGCCACTTGTCACTGTGTTGTAAATTTTGAAATACTCTAATACTGGATTGGTATTGTCCATTTTGGAAGTAATAGGTACTTAGATTTAAGAAACCATTAAAGAGACTTATACGATCAGTGTTAATTTTGGAATCTTCTACAAAAGATTTCAAAAGTTTTATAGCATCACTATTATTTTCAG
>JANYCO010000294.1 GCA_025360235.1 Cytophagales bacterium | reverse complement strand
GCAGGAAAACCTTCTATATTGTATAAATTATTCTCAGAGGCATCGTCTGCCCAACCAAACCGCACTGCTAAGGGAACGCTCACATTATCCTGAAAGACAACAACCGTATTACCTTCAATAAAAGCTTTTGCGTGATAAAATTTTTGATCTGCTCCTGCTATTTCAAATCCCTTCAAATACTTATACTTGTCTTTGGCCATCAACCCAGATCCAATATGGGAAAACGTTATGACTACTCTCCCTCCTTCTACCTTCATTGATTCATATATAGGACCGCTATATTCGTTATTTTTTCCATAATTATTTTTCAACCGAATAGCCACCAATCGTTTCGCCACATCTAATTTGTTTCGAGGATGAATATCCTGAGGATCTCCAATATCGGTGGTAACGACCATTCCAGTATTAGGAACGGACAGCGTCATTGTTTGTGCCTCCCTCAATTCTGCCCAGGTACTTCCACTAGTACTATTGCCGTTATTGGCTTTATACGTTGCAAGCTGTACAAAATAAAAATGAAACTCTTCGCCTTGGCCCCAATGCTTTTTCCAATCGTTGATCATAAGAGGAAATGCCTTGCGGTATTGATAAGCACGTGGCGTATTGTTTTCTCCCTGATACCAGAGTACACCTTTGATCGTATAAGGAATTAATGGATTGATCATCGAATTGAAAAGAAGTGTTGGAAACTCATTAGGTCCAACACTTGTCACCGATTTCAATGTTGACTCTACATTAAAAGTCCACTCACCATTCAGTAACTGGATTGAATATCCTACACTAATTTTAATATCCTCTCTATCCCCGTAAATACCTCCTCCTCCTCCGGTATCTTCAACTCTAACTGCTACTACGTTTTTCCCCTCTTTTAAAATACCTGCCGGAATACTATATTTCCTTTTCTCATCGTATTTATTTTTAAGCTCTCCAACTTTAACGCCATTCACATAACTTTCATCCGAATCATCAATCTTCCCCAGCTCAATAACAGCTTCCTTTCCTGCATCAGCAGCTGAGAGTATGAAAGATTTTCTCAGCCATACAACACCATCAAATTTTTTCAATGCCTGATCTTCCCACAAACCAGGTACGTTCATTTTAGGCCATAATGCATCATCAAAACTCAGCTCCTTCCATTTTACAATATCTTCTTTGGTATTTTTTGAATCCCCAAACAATTTTCTAAAATATTGAATTTGATCATCAAACTGTTTCTTTTCTATTGAATCCAGATTTAACTTAGGTACTGCCGAAATCATCTCTTTAAATTCTTCACTACTTTCAAAACCTTCTCTACTAATCCATGTTTCGATATCCGTGCCACCCCAGGTTGAATTAATCAGACCAATTGACACATTCAATTCCTGATTCAATTGTTTTGCATAATAATAACCGATAGCCGTGTAACTAGCGGCGGTTAAAGGACTACAAACCTTCCACTCCGCTTGCTTTATGTCATCCTTTGGTTCTGAGCCAACAGTAAGAGGAATTTTTATTTGACGAATATTAGGAAAATTAGCTTGTTGAATTTCTTCCATGGCATTATTAGTGTTTATCAAAGGCCACTCCATATTCGATTGTCCGGAACATACCCATACTTCTCCAACCATAACATTAGTGTAAGTGAGTGTATTTTTCCCAATGACAGTAAGTGAATAGGGACCTCCGGCTGTTTCAGGGTCAAGACTAATTTTCCATTTCCCATCTTTTCCTGCCACCAGCTTTTTCTCTTGTTTATTCAATTGAATTGTCACCTTTTCTCCCGCTTCAGCCCAACCCCAAACCATTATTGGTTGATGGCGTTGCAATACCATGTTATCGCCAAAGAGTAAAGGCAGTCTAACATGCGCATGCAATGATTGAGTGATAATCATAATGAGAAGAAAAAAGAAAATTTTCCGCATAAATTTAAATTTAACAAAGGTTTTACTTTAGAGATACAAGGTAGTAAAAAGTTTTTTCAATAGAAAATCATTCAAATATTTGAAACTTTGGTGTAAAAAAATGAAAAAGGTAACTGGGAAAATATATTTTCCCAGTTACCCCAATTAACCTAACTAAAAAAACTATTTTATTTTTTGGATTCTTTTGGTTTCAACACTATTATCTGTATAATAAACTGAAAGGGTATAAAGCCCTGCAGCGAATTGTTCGCCAAGCACTATACTTTCTCCTTCAGCTATAGTTCCTCCTCTGAAAATCACAGCTCCCTGATCGTTGTATATTGCATAGTGCTGCACGGAGGCAGGCACAGTGATCGTAAACGTTTCGGTTGCAGGGTTTGGAGCGATGTTTAATTGTGCTGGTTCCACAAGATCTGCTGCAGTGAACGAAACATCATAACGGGCAGTACATATTGTCAACGCTTTGCAATAGGATTTGAAATAAGGAGCCGCACTGTAATTAACACCCACACAAACATTTCCTGCCGAGAAATTCGTTCCAAAATTTACTGTTGCTTTAGAAGCATCACCAGTTACCGGAGTAACACTTTGTGCAGAACCGGTATACCACCAGTTGTAAGAAGTAGCATTTACCTTGTTAACAGCAGAAAGTGCAAAACTACCAGAGGTATTATTTTTTCCACAATTCGGTCCTGTAATGTCACCCACAGGAGCTGCCGCTACAGTGATGCTTACTGCTGTTGAAGTAGTAACCGCTCCACTATTGTCGGTTGCTTTCGCAGTAATTGAATAAGTACCTGCCACTACTCCTGTCCAGGCAAAGCTGTAAGGAGAGGTTGCATCACTACCTAATAAAGTAGTTCCGTTAAAAAACTGAACATTGGAAACAGTTCCATCGGCATCAGCAGCAGTCGCTGTGATCGTTACACTTGCAGGTTCTGTAAACGATGCATTGTTAGCCGGTGCTGTAATGCTAACCGTTGGTGCTACGTTTACAGGAACCGTTACTGTAACACTTACTGGAGTAGAAGTAGTTGAAGCTCCGCTGTTATCTGTTGCTACAGCAGTCAAAGAATATATTCCTGCCACCACACCTGTCCAGGCAAAACTATAAGGTGAAGTTGCATCACTACCTAATAAAGTTGTTCCGTTAAAGAACTGTACATTGGAAACCGTTCCGTCTGCATCTGATGCTGTAGCCGTGATCGTAACACTTGCCGGAGCAACGAAACTTGAATTGTTTGCAGGTGTAGTAATACTCACTGTTGGTGCTACATTAGGAAGTCCTGGACCAACTATTATGGTCACTCCATTTGAAGTCGTACTTGCTCCGCTGTTATCCGTTGCAACAGCTGTAATACTGTAACTTCCCTGCGCTACACTTGTCCAGCTGAAACTATAAGGAGCTGTGGCATCTGTAACAAGTAAAGTAGTTCCGTTAAAGAATTTTACACTTGCTACCGAACCATCGCTGTCGGCAGCTGAAGCACTAATACTTACTGTTGCAGGAGCCGTGAAACTGGCACTGTCAAGTGGTGAAGTAATACTTACTGTTGGCACTACATTCGGAAGCGGGGAACGGAAGGTAACATAG
>JANYCO010000286.1 GCA_025360235.1 Cytophagales bacterium | reverse complement strand
TCAATCTTGGGTAATATTCTTGGCCCACAAAAAGATGGAAGTACTTATGTAACCAACAATGCGCAATATTATGGAATCCAATTGGATAATTCGCCTAATAATATTATTGGTGGTGCCACTGCAGCTGCCCGAAATATAATCTCTGGAAATGAACAATATGGGGTTTCGATTGATAATGGAAGTATTGGAAATAAATTACTTGGAAATTATATAGGGATAGACAAAAGCGGTACATCGTTAATTACTGGAAGTACTCAAGATTTTGGTGTTTACATTTGGCCAAGTTGTGGCGGAGGAAATATAATCGGAGGAAGTAATGCAGGTGAAGGAAATGTTATTTCTGGACAAAATGATGTGACAAACGGTATTGGAGTTGCTTGTTTTAGTACTGCAATTAATGGCAATACAATTATTGGAAATATTATTGGTCCTCAGGCAAACGGTACAAGTTACATTGCCTCAAATGGTCAGCAGGTAGGGATTGTATTAACAGCTTCCAGAAATAATACTATTGGAGGAAGTTCAGCAGGAGCCAGAAATATTATTTCAGGAAATATTAATTCTGGTTTAAATATTAGCGGTACTTCTTCAGGAAATAATATAAAAGGAAATTATATTGGATTGGACATTAATGGAATAAATACTATCCCAGGAAGTAATCAGACTTGGGGATGTTATATTAATTCTACAGGAACTAATACTATTGGTGGTTTAGCTGCAGGAGAAGGGAATGTTGTCTCAGGTAATACTAATACAGGAATATATTTATTATCAAATGGAAATTCATTATTTGGAAATATTGTTGGGTTACAGGCAAATGGAACTAGTATAATTGCTACTAACGCTCAGACATATGGTTTAACAATTGCTTCCTCAACTAATACAATTGGAGGAAATACAGCTGGTGCCAGAAACATCATATCAGGTAATGCTGGAATTGGTATTCAACTATTCGGGACCTCTGCTGGCAATATTATCAAGGGAAATTATATCGGTCTAGACATTACGGGAACTACTTATCTTTCTGGGAATGCTCAAGGAGATGGTATTTATATAAACTCTACTGGTGGTAATAATGTTATTGGTGGTTCAACTGCAGGAGATGGAAATGTTATTTCAGGAAATATAGGAAATGGTATAAGATTGCTTTCAACTAGTACACCTGCGTACTCTATTATAGGAAACATTATTGGCCCACAAGCCAATGGGACAAGTTACGTTGCTTCTAATCTTCAAACTTTTGGTATTGATATTAGGGGTTCCAATAATAATATTATTGGAGGGACAGCTGCTGGAATGAGAAATATAATTTCAGGAAATGAAACCAATGGTATTTTAATAGAGAATGGGTCATCAGGTAATATCGTAAAAGGAAATTATATTGGAGCAGGTTCTACATTGTCCCCTTTAGCTGGTTCTTCCCAGGATTATGGAATTTCGTGTCAATCTTTAGCCGTTAACAATATTTTAGGTGGGACTCTGGCTGGTGAAGCTAATGTTATTGCTTTTAATACAATAGGAGGGTTAGGGCTAACTGGTGCAGGAACCAATGGAAATAAAATATCAGGAAATCCTGTATATACTAATGTTGGAAAACCAATTAACCTTAATGGTACAGCAAACGTGAATTTACCATTTCCGGTTATTTTAAATGCCACTACTGCAGTAGTAACTGGTACTGCTCCGGTTAATAGTTTTGTAGAGGTCTTTAATAATACAATTTCTAACAGTTGCAATGACGCAACAGTTTATTTAGGGACTGCAAATGCAGATGCCGCAGGTAACTGGTCTCTTGCAGTAACGCTAGTAGCGGGAGATACAGTTTTAGCTACCGCCAGAGATGCAAGTAATAATACTTCGGAGTTTTCGGTCTGTAAGCCAGTTGCTAATTTATCAATTACGACTTCTGCTATAGCTCCCACTGCATATTGCCAGGGTGCTACTGTGAGCGTGCCATATACAATTACTGGCACATACACAGGAGGTAATATATTTACCGCTCAACTCTCTGATGCAACCGGAAGTTTTGCAGCTCCGGTTTCTATAGGAACGTTAACATCAATTTTGGCTGGTACCATTACTGCAACTATATCTGTAGCCCAAGCTGCGGGAGTTAATTATAGAATTCGAGTTGTTTCTTCCAATCCAGTTATTACAGGAACAGATAATGGAAGTAATCTCACTGTTACTGCATTACCAGTAATAACCTCTATCACATATCCAATATCACCAGTTTGTTCAAGCGCTGGTTTGCAAACACCGACATTTGTTGGAACAATAGTTGGTATTTACAGTTCAACAGCTGGTTTAACTATAAATGCTGCCACAGGTCAAATAAATCCATTAACAAGTACAGCTGGTACTTATACTGTTACGAATACAATTGCCGCTTCTGGTGGTTGTCCACTGGTTTCTAATACAACAGCTATAACAATAACTGCAACACCAACCTTCGCAAATGCAAGCCTCGACCAGTCAGTTTGTGCAACAACGGCAACGTTAGCTGGTAATACTCCAATAGTAGGAACAGGATTATGGTCAATAGTTTCAGGAACAGCAGTTATTACTGCTCCAACGAACCCAACTTCAGGCCTTACAGGTTTAGTAGTTGGTACTACCACATTAAGATGGACAATAAGCAATGCACCATGTGCGGCGTCAACAGACGATGTAATCCTCACTATCTCATCCGCCCCAGTTGTAACTTCGATCACGTATCCAATAACTCCAG
>JANYCO010000323.1 GCA_025360235.1 Cytophagales bacterium | reverse complement strand
GCTGAAAATCGAATGGAACAAAGAAAAAGAAACTTTTGCCCGACTGGATCACAAAAATGTAATTACGCTAAACGTAATAAAAAGAAGTGGAGAGAACTTAATTGAAGCTTCTGATAAGATCCGTGCAGTAATAAAAGAAATGCAGGATAATAAACTTCCAAAAGATTTAAAAATAGTAATTACAGGAGACCAATCTGAAAAAACAAGAGTTACCCTGCACGATCTAATAAATACGATCATTATCGGATTTATTTTGGTTACAGTCATTCTGATGTTCTTCATGGGAACAACCAATGCTATTTTCGTGGCGTTATCCGTTCCTTTGTCAATGGCTATTGCCTTTTTGGCCATGCCTAGTCTGGACTTTACTTTAAACATGATTGTACTCTTCTCCTTCCTGCTCGCGCTGGGGATAGTGGTGGATGATGCCATTGTGGTGGTAGAAAACACACACCGAATTTACGACAATGGAAAAGTACCAATCATTCAGGCAGCTAAGCAAGCGGCCGGAGAAGTTTTCGTACCTGTACTTTCAGGAACTCTTACTACCCTGGCACCTTTTATTCCGCTAGCTTTCTGGAAAGGAGTGATTGGAGAGTTTATGTTCTTCCTTCCGATAACGCTTATCGTAACATTACTTGCTTCTCTTTTTGTAGCGTATATCATCAGCCCTATTTTTGCGGTTGACTTTATGAGTTCTCATAATGAAGCAGAGGAGAAAAAAGCGAGATCAATAAGCAAAGGATTCTGGATCACATTAGGGCTGTTTGTTTTTGCTGCAATTATAGCTTACGCTTCAGGAAGTTTTGGAATGGGCAATTTCATCTTAACTCTATTCGTCTTGTATTGCATCAATAAATTTGTAATGCAACGTGTGATAAAAGATTTTCAGGAAAACAAATGGCCTAGATTCCAGAATTTATATGGAAAAATATTAACGTGGTCTTTAAAACATCCCTATTTAATATTTGGAAGTACAATATTCTTATTTGTCTTCTCTATATTTCTAGTGAATGTACGCACACCTAAAGTGGTATTCTTTCCTCAAAGTGATCCTAACTTTATCTATACCTACGTATTGATGCCTATAGGTACAGATCAGAAATATACTGACTCTATTACTACAATTGTAGAAAACAGGGTGTATGATTATATCCATAAGGGACATACAAAAGGCAATCCGATAGTAGAATCTATTATCTCCAACGTAGGAAAAGGTGCGGCAGAACAAGGGGGCTTTGATGCAACCAACACTCCTAATAAAGGTAAGGTTACTGTAGCGTTTGTTGAATTTGCAAAACGAAACGGCGAATCAACTGCAAAATATCTTGATGAAATAAGAGAGTTGGTTAAAGGTATACCTGGGGCACAAATAACAGTGGACCAAGAAAAAGGAGGACCTCCTGTTGGTAAACCGATCAATATTGAAATTGCCGGAGATAAATTTGAAGATTTAATTTCTTCTTCTGAAGACCTTATAAAATACCTCAACAATTCAGGTATTGGTGGTATTGAAGAATTAAAAACAGATCTGGTAAAAAATAAACCAGAAATAATAATCGAAATCGATCGTGAAAAAGCGAATGCACAAGGCATTTCTACAGGACAAATATTCGGTGACATCAATACGGCTTTATTGGGCACTGAAGTATCGAAATTCAGAGATGCTAACGATGAGTACCCAATTCAATTACGCTATAAATACGATCAACGTAATGATGTGGAAGTACTGTTAAACTCTACTATTGTATACCGTGACATGAATCTTGGTGGCGCATTAAGAAGAGTGCCGCTTTCTTCTTTAGCGAAAATAAGATATTCTGATACCTATGGTGGAATCAACCGTAAAAATCAGAAACGTATGATCACTGTTTATTCTAATATACTAAGTGATTACAATGCCAATGAAGTAGTTGGTAATATCCAGAAAGCACTTGCCAATTACAATGCTCCAGAGGGTGTTATTATGAAGATGACCGGAGAGCAGGAAGATCAGGCGGAGACAGGTGCATTCCTTGGTTGGGCGGGTATGACGGCCTTCTTCCTGATATTTGGTATACTCGTATTACAATTCAACTCGATCTCCAAACCGTTTATCATTCTTACAGAGATTGTATTTAGTATAATAGGTGTATTGATGGGATTCTCGATTTTCAAAATGGAAATTTCGATCATCATGACGGGGATTGGTATCGTGGCGCTTGCGGGTATTGTCGTCCGGAATGGTATCTTGTTGGTGGAGTTTACAGATCACCTTAAGGAAAAAGGAATGGAAACTATTCCTGCTATTATTGAAGCTGGCCGTACACGTATGACTCCTGTATTGCTTACCGCTTCAGCGACTATACTTGGTTTGGTTCCACTTGCTGT
>JANYCO010000203.1 GCA_025360235.1 Cytophagales bacterium | reverse complement strand
TTTCAAAATCAGCAAAAAAATGAAGTTTGTGGACGATGATGTGGTACACGGAACCAGGTATTTCTACCGCTTTCGCGGACACAACGCCAACCACAATGGCGAATGGAGCGAAGCTGTAAGTGCTTTGCAATAATCCCGTTTAAAATTTCACCAGTCAGTCTCGCATGGCGAGGCTGACTGGATTTTTTATTAAAATAAAAGGCGTAACCGAAAAGCCGAACAAAGAGTAGGGGGAAATAAATAAATTAGAAATGAGGAAAATTATTATTATTGCTACTCTGATGAACAGTTGGATAGCAAATTTTATCTGTAATGGACAAAATACCACGGATGATATTAAAATATTTAATTTTGAATTTTCAGGACATTTGGGGGCAGGAAGGGCTGCTGATTATTTGCCTTGCTATGAACCGTTTTATTTGAAAATAAAAACTGATCAGACTACAGACAGGACGATAACGAGTGCTAAGGTTTGGTTTTTTGATGAAGACGAAAATGGGTCTATTAAAAGTAAGGTGAAAAATGAAGAAAAGATTGCGATAGTGACAAAAGGAATTGTTGTTAATGAAAATTTTTATTCAATTAAAAATGCTAACGGTACAAAAACATATACCTCCAGGGAGTTTAACTCTGTCGCAAGTACTAAAAATGAATTGCTAATTTATGTAGATGCAACATTAAATTATAAAAGATATACTGATATGAATTATGAGTTTACTTATTATGATGAGGAGAAAAAAACATTTGAGAGTTCTGCAACTGCAATTATTGACAAAAAAAAAAAATTACTAAAATTGATCTCGTTACTGATAGCGGAGCTAATGATATTAGATCAAAAAAATTTTCCAGTACCCCTGAGGTTATAATAACAGGGGGAGATGGCAAAGTTGGTGCGGCAGTAGCTATACTAAATAATGATGGGACGTTAAATATGATTCTTATTACTAATGGAGGAACTGACTATACAACAGCTCCCATTGTAAAAATTACAGGAACAGTGAAAACAGAGAATAAAGAAGAAGGGAATGTGGAAATTTATTCCACCGCTTTAAAGCAAGATGTTGTTTATGTTGAAAGTTATGCAGGATTTGGTATCCCTATTTTTTTTCCTCACGGAGAATTATTTACAAATTCAGCAAGAGCCGGATGGGCTTTTGCGGCAGGAGCTAAAATACATCCGTGGCCTGTTTACATACACCCCGCACGAAACAGGTATAATTTAAATGGGATGAGTAGGTTTAGTGTAACTGTAGGTGCGGTATTGGGAAAATTGTTTTATAAAAACTCAGAAATAAAACAGCTTTCTGATTTTGTAAATCCAATATTTGGAATAGACATTGAACCTTTTGAATATTTGTCGGTGCATATAGGAACAGTGTTGGGAATGCAGGAATCCATTTATCCATCTTCATCTGAAAAGCGACTTGTAGCGGGATTGTTTTTTGGAATAAACCTAACGCCTTCTGTTTTTAAGGAAGCATCAAAAAATTCATCTGGGTTTAAGTTTCCAGTAAGTAAATAATAAATAAACAATTAAAATAACAAAACAATGAAAAAAAATATCTCTCTAATCGTTTTATTGTGCAGCGCTTGCACCACTTCTTTTTTTTATTCCTGTGTGAAAGACCCTGGGTCGAAAATGGATTTAAGTAACCTTGCAAGTTTTACTATTGAGAATCCTAATGGTTTGAAAGCAAATTCGACCAAGTTATACACAGTGACATTTGAAGTAAAGGATGGAGAAACAATTGAAAATGGAAAACAAGTTACCATTTCGGTTTCAAATGGAAAATTGATTGACCCTTTAAATTTAACAAATGAGTTGACGGCAATAACTCTTACAATAAATAATGGGATAGCAAAGGTATTTTACCGACCTGAAAGTAGCCCCTCGAATAATATTGAGTTGATTGCTAAAGTTGATCCTTTTACTTTTGATAAGACAGTAAAAACCTTAGCAGTAGAGCCAAGTAGCATAAAATTTGAACACGATGTATATTCTATTAATAAGTTATCTGCACTAGATATTGCGGTTTTCTTAAAATCAGATAGT
>JANYCO010000191.1 GCA_025360235.1 Cytophagales bacterium | reverse complement strand
CCTACTTCTGTTTTGTATTTATCCGTATGTCCCCAGTCAATATAGTCAAGGTCTGCCAGTGTGGAAAGTTCACCGAAAGGTTTTAATAATTTATAGAAATACATTTTATCAGCAGCAACCAAACGTCTGTAATAAGTATTGAAGTATTCACCTTCCTGACCATTTTCTTCGTAATCGACAAGAATAGCTCTTACTACATCTGTACATCTTTTACTTGGAATTTTTACCACTTTGTCGGCCAAAGATCCTGTGCCGTCTGGTTCTACGCCACCGCCAAGCATTACTTGCATAGCAGGCAGAACATAATTGCCATTCTTGATAGACATACCGTGGAAACCAATATTTCCAATCGTATGTTGTCCGCAGGCATTCATACAGCCCGAAATTTTTATTTTTATGTTTTTATTAAAAATGACATCCGGAAATTCTTCCAGTAACATTTTTTCTAAAGCAACGGATAAACCAGTACTGCTGGATATACCTAGGTTACAGGTGTCTGTTCCGGGACAGGCAGTGATATCTGCTGTACTGTCGAATCCAGGCTCAGCAAGTCCAATAGTATTAAGTTCATTGAATAAAGCCGGAAGTTCTTCTTTGTTTACGTATTTCAGCAACCAACCTTGGTTCACTGTGATACGAATATCATCAGAAGCATATTTTGAAACAATCGGAGCAAATTTTCTTGCAACATCAGAATTCATATCGCCAAGGTGCTGCTTGATGTAGACACCATAGAAACCTTTTTGCTTTTGTTCGAATACGTTTGTTTTTACCCAGTTGTCAAACTTAGTATTATCTGTAGGTTCCTGTTTAACTAAATTTGTTTTTACAGGAGGTATTACTTCAATATTTTTTGAATGATCGTATTTGTAGGTTTTAGTTTTTAAAGCGTTTTGTTCTTGCTCAACCAACTTCATGAAAGGCTCAAGACCCATACCATGAACAAGGTACTTCAATCTTGCTTTATGACGTTTAGCTCTTTCACCATGTCTGTCAAATACGCGAATCACGGCTTCTGTAAAAGGAATAATTTGTTCTTCAGGAAGGAATTCATAAGCTGTAAGAGCAAGGAAAGGTTGTGCACCTAAACCACCAGCGATCAATATTTTGAAGCCTCTTTTTCCATTTTCGATTACAGGAATGAATCCTAAATCGTGCATGAAACCGAAAGCGGAGTCGTCTTTTATACTTGAAGAAAAGGAGATTTTAAATTTACGTCCCATTTCCTGACAAATAGGATTGCGAAGGAAATATTCGAAATGCTCGTGTGCATAAGGAGTAACATCAAACGGTTCGTTGGCGTCAATACCTGCAAGGGCAGAGCCTGTTACGTTACGTACGGTATTACCGCAAGCTTCGCGAAGGGTAACATTTACTTCTTCCAGTTCGGCCCAAACTTTAGGTGTATTTTCCAGTTTCACAAAGTGAATTTGAATATCCTGACGGGTCGTAAGGTGGAGGTTATGTGAAGCATAACGATCAGAAATATCAGCGATACGAATGAGTTGTAAAGGAGAGATTCTTCCATAAGGAAGTTTAATCCGAATCATCTGTACACCTTCCTGGCGTTGGCCATAAACACCACGCGCCAAACGGAAACCGCGGAATTTTTCATCGTCAATTTCCAGGTTGCGGAAGGATTTAATTTTTGATTGTAATTCCTGGATATCTTCTTTCGATGCCTGGTTTATTTTTTCCAGTATCTCGTCAAATTTGGGTTCCGTTTGATTGTTCAGATTGCTCATCCTCAGTTCCTTTTCTATTTTAAATATTTCTTTATGGATATTATAAAGTCTATAAGATTAATAGTGTATAGACGGTCTAATAACACAAATTTAATTAATAAAGGTTCCAAAACAAAGAGAATAAGGGAAAGTTGTAAGAGCTATTTTAAATTAGAAAATAACAAATTCAAAAGACTATTAATTTAGCTGTATTAATATTTAAAAAGTTTTATAGAGTGTACTTGATTGTCATAACTGAGATGTATAAAATATAGACCATTTGGTATTTCCTGAATGTTGACAGACTCGCCTAGGGAAACTTTTCCTTCGCAGATTAATGCTCCAGATAGATTAGTTATTTTATAGGTAGAAGATGGTAGGTCTGAATTAAAGAAAATAACTCCATTATTTGGATTTGGGTATATGAAATTTTGCAGGTTTGATTTTTGATCTTTATCCGAAACCGAGTTAATAATAGGTGTTGAAATTTTTACAATAGAATAGTCGCTACTAACGAAATGACATTGGTTATAAGCAATACACCTGTATGAGCCAGAATCTGCTTCTTGAACATTTGAGATTTTTAATGTTGAGTGCCTTGCCCCAACAATCGGTACATTGTTTTTCATCCATGAATAGGTAACGGGACTGCTTTCAATATTTGTAACGTATAATAGCAAAGAATCTCCAACTACTAGTAATGTTGTATCCTGAATCAGAGGTGTACTAGGATACACTATAGAGGATGCATATAGCAATACAGAGGGTGTAATTGTGTTCACCGAACCGTTTTTATTTGTCGAAGAAATAAATCCCAAAATTGAATCAATAGCATAACTAATTGGAGAAAGCAGGGTTGTATTAATAATTAGATACCTAGTAGTATCATTTTTTAGATAAGTTTTCTGATTTACTAAACTGGTAGTATTCCAGAATAGAGTTGAATCATTAATAATAGTAGGTTCAATTAAAATCGGACCGTATATTTTTACGTTATTTTTATCAAAAATACTTAACGAGCTGGTGTGAGGAATATAACTAAATTCTGAAGGCGGGTTCACTGTGATTGAAAAGTTATTGAAAGCAGAGTAGCCATATCCCTTTACTTTTAATGAATAATGAATGGAATCACATGACTGAACGGATGATGATAAAACATAAGAGGAGAAATTTATATAATTATCAGACAGGAAAGTTTTATTGATAGTTGTTGAATCTTTTAATAAACTATAATACTGGTAAGGCAATCCGTCGTTTCTTATCTTTACACTGTCCTGATTGTGTCCGATATAGTAAAGATATAAAGTAAAAGTTGCAGCACTATCTGTTCCTGAAAGAGGACTGTAATTTACTGCTAGCTCAATGTTATTTTGACTCCCCTGATAACTCATATCGGGTAACTTATAAAACCCATCTGATCTTTTGTTTATAATTAAGTCTGAATTGTATTGAAAATGTATTTCATTCAGGCTTACACTAGGATTATTGCATTTCACATAAACAAGCCAACTTCCGGGCATACCATTGTTAAAATCTACAGCAGTAGCCGTGAACTTTATTCTTGAATCATAGGGTAAATATTTTTGAAAGTCGCTGGATTGTATATAGAAAGCATGTTGACCCGAGTAAGTCTTTTGAAAAACTGAAATCGAGACAAGAAGAATAAGAGAAAATTTTATTAGTATAGATTTCATGGTAAGTTGTTTTAAAACCACTTTTAATAC
>JANYCO010000182.1 GCA_025360235.1 Cytophagales bacterium | reverse complement strand
GTTTAAAGAAGTTATAGACAATTGCATTGATGAATTCGTTATGGGCAATGGCAAATCGATAGAAGTAAAAATAAAAGACAGAAAGGTAGAGATTCGGGATTATGGGAGGGGCATTCCTTTAGGAAAAGTGATTGATTGTGTGTCAAAAATCAATACTGGTGGAAAATACGATTCCAAAGCTTTTCAAAAATCTGTTGGATTAAATGGTGTGGGTACTAAAGCAGTAAATGCCCTTTCTTCATATTTCAAAGTGCAATCCATTCGTGAAAACAGAACTAAGATTGCCGAATTTGAAAAGGGACACCTTGTTAAGGAATACCGCGAACAAGCTATTGAAGAGAAAAACGGAACTTACATTTGTTTTGTACCTGACAATACCATCTTTAAAAATTTCAGATACATTCCGGAATATCTTGAAGACCTGATTAAAAATTATACCTATCTCAACGCAGGCCTTATCATCAATTACAACGGAAATAAATTTTTTTCTGAAAGAGGGCTTTATGATTTATTGAGTAAGAAAATTGATCCGGAAACGGCACGCTATCCGATTATTCATTTAAAAGGAAACGATATTGAACTTGCCATGACACACGGCGAGCAATATGGAGAAGAATATTATTCTTTTGTAAACGGACAAAATACTACACAAGGTGGTACACACCTAGCAGCCTTCCGTGAAGCGATAGTTAAAACAGTTCGTGAATTCTACAAAAAAGATTTTGATGCTTCTGATGTGCGCGCCTCTATAGTAGCCGCTATTGCTGTTCGTGTGCAGGAACCCGTATTCGAATCTCAGACAAAAACTAAATTAGGTTCGATAAATATAGCCCCTGATGGAATGTCTGTTCGGAATTTCGTAAATGATTTTATCAAAAAAGAACTGGATAATTATTTACATAAAAATCCGACGGTTGCAGATGCTTTCCTGAAAAGAATTTTACAATCTGAAAGAGAAAGAAAAGACATTGCAGGAATTAAAAAACTTGCCAACGAAAGAGCAAAAAAAGCAAATCTTCACAACAAAAAGCTTCGCGACTGTCGTTTCCACCTTGATGAAGGAAAGAACGAAAAGAAATACGACACTACCTTGTTTATTACCGAAGGCGATTCAGCCAGTGGCTCTATTACTAAATCCAGAAGTGTAGAGACTCAGGCAGTATTTAGTTTAAGAGGAAAACCATTAAACTGTTTTGGTCTTACTAAAAAAATCGTTTACGAAAACGAAGAATTTAATTTACTTCAACACGCCTTAAATATTGAAGACGGACTTGAAGGATTGCGATACAACAGAGTAGTCATCGCTACAGATGCCGATGTGGATGGTATGCACATTCGTTTATTGATGCTTACTTTCTTCCTTCAGTTTTTCCCAGACCTGGTAAGAAACGGGCATGTATACATTCTTGAAACACCTTTATTTAGAGTGCGGAATAAAAAAGAAACCTTCTATTGCTATAGCGAAGACGCCAAACAAAAAGCGATTACTAAGCTTGGGGGCAAACCTGAGATTACCCGATTTAAAGGGCTTGGGGAAATCTCTCCTGATGAATTCGGATTATTTATTGGAGAAAATATGAAATTACAACCTGTAATTTTGCAAAGTGATTCTTCTATTGTTAAACTGCTAAACTATTACATGGGGAAAAACACCATGGAAAGGCAGCAGTTTATTATTGAAAACCTAAAAGTAGAGAAAGACCTGATTAAAGAGGAAGTCGAGTTGGTGTAAACATATCCAAAATGGCTATACCTGATTTCATTGTATATTTTTCCCTTGCCATGGGATATAGCTTCTTTGGTTCTATGCCTCCTGCTACGGGAAACCTGTTGACTATTCAAATCTCTATTACCAGGGGCCTGAAAGCTGCATTAGTATTTGCTCTCGGAGAAGTAATCATAGAGCTTATCTACGGATATTTTTCATGGATAATTTCTGATTTCATATCAGATACAACAAAATACGATTTTCACTTAAACGTTATTGCAGTTCCAATATTTTTATTGATGTCGGCTTATTTTTTCTTTAATAA
>JANYCO010000180.1 GCA_025360235.1 Cytophagales bacterium | reverse complement strand
CCTCTATACGCTTTTTTTATGATACATCTCTACCAGGCCTGTTGTACCGGCATTTTCCCTCTCAAGCTTACGCCATTGCTTGAAATAAAATAGGTATAAACACCACTTGAAAGGTCTCCAACGAAAAGAATCTTCTGATAGGAATCTTTCTGAATTTTTTCTCTCCGAACAATTTGTCCTGTAACATTATAAAGAATCCACTCCGAATCAACATCGATAGCCTTAGAGAACGTAGCGTTGATTACCTTATCTCCAGGATCGAAAAACATCAACACACTATTGCCTCCAACGTTTTCGATCATAACAACAGGGAAACTTGTTTTAACTCCATTAAGATCTATCTGGATAAGTTTATAATAGACAGTGCTCTCATCAGAATAATCATCATAAGAATAGCTTCGTCTTGAACCACCTTTAGGACCAATATTGGCGATCGTATAAAAATTTAGTCCGTCGTTGCTTCGCTGAAGCTCGAAGCCTCCATTATTTGTTTCGAGGTCAGTCTCCCATTCCAATAAATTATGATTAGCTCCTATTCTCTTTCCTGTAAAGGACAAAAGTGAAACAGGTAGAGCACAGTTGCCACCAGTCAAGGCAATTATAGGTCCGGTGACACCAGCAGGATATTTGATACAATAATTAGCTGCTACAGTAGTATAGGCCATCTTGGCAAGTCCTCCGGCTAAATCAGCTCCTGCATTTAAAGTGCGTGCGTCTGCCCCATTTAAAAGCGCATAATGCATGACGGTTCCAGGTGCAATAATATGACCTAAGCCATGTGCATGACCTAATTCATGAAGGGCTACTGATTCAAAATCGTAGGTTGTAGCAAAAGCAACCGAGGTCCCTGGACCATAATTCCAGGTATATCCGGCAAAAGGAGGATTACTAAACCTAACATCAATATCTGCTGTATACCACTCTGTATTTTGAAGGGTACATCCACCACTACTTGCACCACTATAAGAGGAAAGAGCCTGCCCCAATACACCGGCAGGTAACGTTGCGTCAAAAAATATAGCATTGACGCCATCATTTGCCGCTGATGCAGTGGCGGTGTTTGTGGCACTGACACTAAAATTTACAAAGGTATTGCATCGCCAAGTTGCCAGGGCTCTTTCAAATGCTGCAACTGCGGGAAGATTAGCTGCAAAAGTAGTATTGTATTGAAAGGTATACCCTCCTAATCCATCTTTATTAACAAGATAAAATCGTTGACGGGTTGAAGAGGCAAAACCTGCTCCAATATTATTTATTTCCAAATGAGAATAAGTAACTGCATAAGCAGTAGTAAATCCGGCATTTCCGTTTATTTTAATACTTCCAGTCCCCGCTTGTCTAGGTACTTTCATCACAATCTGCACATCGGACCATGAAATAATATCGGTGGTAGGAACAGGAGAAAATATCATTGTTGCTCCTCCATCGTCAGCATTACTAAACTCTACGGTGCCCGGTGCTGCACCAAATCCGACCCCTGAAATAGTAACCTGATCGGCAGCATTGATTGTACCAGCAATCCCAGGATTTGGAGTTGCTCCTGTAACGGCTGCAATTTTAGAAATTGAAATGGTAGACTTTACAACTGGTAGAGCTGAGTATTTGCGTGGCATATAAAAAGTCCCTTCTGGGGTAAGAGCAGAAAGCCCAGAGATCGCACTAATCCTATAAAACAGAGCCTCTTCCGAAAAAGGTGTTTCACTTAACAAATCATGGTAAAGACCGTCCTGATAAATAAACTTTCCTTGGGTACATCCGTACGCTTCCATTTGAGGAATGTCAGGATAGGTTACACGAAACTGTTTATTATCAATAGTTGTATTGTCTCCTATAAGCAACAAAATTACTTCGTGTTGCATATCCAGATCCAAAGATGGATGGACTGTTTGAGCAAAACTTTCCAATACACCACCTTCTGAAATAACAAATATTTTTTTGAGGTGAGAATATCCTTTTAGATACGCGTTTACTTGTACAAGATTTGAAGTATAGATCTGACCACTAGCAGAAAGATATGGGGTACTTTCAATCACTTTACCCTGAATAATGGTTCTGGCATTTACTACCCTTTTGCTAAGACTCAGCGGATACATCATACACTGAGAAAAAGTGAGTGAAGGTTTTATAATATTTATTAAGGAAATTATTACAATAAGGAATAAACGCATTTCTATGAATTCTTTAAATAACCACTTTCAAATCGGAAATAAATGCATAAATTGATTCACAATTAATAAAGATAAGAATTTTACCCCTGATATAGAATGTTTCTTACGAAAAGTTGTATAAAAAGTTGAATTTCAATAGAGCAGAACATTTAAAGAGTAAGAAAAATATAGACTTGCTTTTTGCAAAAGGCAAGGGAATTTCCTCTAACCCTATCCGAATTGTATACTATTACGAGGAAAATGAGCGAATTTTACCTCAGGTTATGTTTTCTGTTTCCAAAAAAAATTTTAAAAAGGCCGTAGACAGGAACCGAATAAAACGGCAGATGAGAGAAATATACCGCCTCAATCGAGATAGGCTTTTTTTGCCTGACAGGAAAAATAGCTTCTTATTGGCATTTATATTTACTGCCAAAGAAAAAATCCCATATAATATATTGGAAAAAAAACTAAATTTAGCTTTGGAACGTTTAAAAGCAATTAGTGTGCAAGACTAAATCTTCGTTTCACATATTAATTTGATATAAAATTCTTTTTCATGAAAAAATATAAATTATTTCTTCTCGGCTCAATACTTACCATTTCTACTTTAAGTTTGTATTCTTTCAAGCAATCTGACAAGTATTTCGAAATAGCTAAAAACCTTGACATCTTCGCTACACTCTTCAAAGAAGTAAATACCTACTATGTAGACGAAGTAAATCCGAATAAATTCATGAAAGATGGTATTGATGCCATGCTTGAAAATTTAGATCCCTACACCAATTACATTCCGGAAGATGAGATCGAAGATTACCGTACGCATATGACAGGTCAATACGGAGGAATTGGTGCGGTGATCGGAAATCGGAACGACCATGCAATGATCCTTATGCCTTACGAAGGATTCCCGGCACACAAAAGTGGGCTAATGATCGGTGATGAAATAATTTTAGTGGATGGTATTGAAACAAAAGGAAAAAATACCGGTGACATCAGCAAACTCTTAAAAGGACAAGCAGGTACTACCGTAAAAGTAACGATTAAAAGATATGGCGTAGAAAACAATTTTGATGTTGTACTTACAAGAGAAAAAATAAAAATTGAAAATGTTCCTTACTATGGAATGATCAATGAAAAAACTGGATACATCAAGCTTTCCGAATTCACTAACAACGCTTCTAAAGATGTTAAAAATGCCCTTACTGAATTAAAAACAAAAGGTGCAAAAAGTGTCATCTTTGACCTTCGTGATAATCCAGGTGGTTTACTGAACGAGGCAATAAATATTTCAAATATTTTTATTCAGAAAGACAAATCGATTGTAAGCACAAAAGGAAAAACTGCAGAATGGAACAAAGTTTATTATGCTACAAGTAGTCCGGTAGACATTGACATCCCATTGGTAATGCTTACCAGTAGCAGAAGCGCTTCTGCTTCAGAGATTGTATCTGGTGTAATTCAGGATTATGACAGAGGAGTGATTGTAGGACAACGTTCTTACGGAAAAGGGCTAGTACAGGCTACTCATCCACTTTCCTATAATTCGCAATTGAAAATTACAATAGCCAAATACTATACCCCAAGTGGCAGATGTATTCAGGCGATCGACTATACGCACCGGAATGAAGACGGCAGTGCAGGAAAAATTCCTGATTCTCTGCGTACTCCTTTCAAAACAAAAAATGGCCGAACCGTTTATGACGGTGGTGGAATTACTCCGGATATTACTGTAGAGAAAAAAATTGCTGCGCCAATAATAGGAAGTCTGTATGGGAAAAATTTAATATTTGATTATGCTACTCTGTATGTATCTTCCCATAAGACCATACTTCCTGCAAAAGAATATGTATTTACCGACGCGGATTACAATGCTTATTTAAAATGGCTTGCGGGAAAAGAGTACGACTACAAAACAAAAGTAGAAGGCACTTTGGACGAGCTTGAAAAAATTTCAAAAACAGAAAAATACTATGATGGCATCAAAGACCAGATCGAATCCTTGCGTAAGCAGGTAAGTCATAATAAGGAAAATGACCTTACCACTTTCAAAGAAGAGATAAAAGAAATGCTGGAAGAAGAAATTATTTCAAGATACTATCTTCAAAAAGGAATTATCGAAGCTTCATTTGATGATGACGAAGACATCAAAGCAGCTTTAAAAGTTCTGGACAATCCTCAAGAATACTCAAAAATACTTTCAGGAAAATAACCGAATGCTTTCCTTTTTCTTTCTTATTGTAGCAGGCATTATCGGAGGCTTCATAGCTGGACTTGTTGGAATAGGAGGAGGTATCATTTACATTTTTATTGTCCCAATGGTACTAAGACAAATGGGTGTTCCAGAAGCTGAATTGGCTCAATATACAATTGCCAATTCTATTTTTGCCATATTTTTCGCCTCTACTTCGGCAAATTACACCCTCTTCAAAATGAATCATTTTTATTATCGTCCTGTCTTAGTCATTGGAGCCTTTTCAATTATTACGTCTATCCTTACTCTAAAATTTATCGTCAATACCGATTGGTACGATGTGCAGAAATTTAACATAGTAGTTATTCTACTTCTCGTTTATATGCTGGTTTTTACAATTATTAATGCTAAAAACAATTTTGATTCCCCTCTTGAAAAATTAAAAGCGGGGCAATTTGCAATAACGGGACTTTGCAGTGGCCTAATAGCTTCGGTTTCAGGTCTGGGCGGAGGCATAGTAATTATTCCATTGTT
>JANYCO010000132.1 GCA_025360235.1 Cytophagales bacterium | reverse complement strand
TATATTATAGAAGTAACCATAGTGTATCCAATGTAATGAATGCATTTAAAAACATATTACTTTTTGCATTTATTCCTTCGTGTATTTCTTATTTTTTATATTATTTCCTTTTGTTTCCAAATTATCTTAAACAAAAAAAGGTTCTTTTTTCAATAATTCATGGCATAGTCATTTCCGCAGGGGCGGCCATCTTTGGATACGTAATATTGAGGTATTTTATAGAATCGGGTAGTGTTATTGATATGGACAACGGCGGTAAAAATGGAAGGTCCACTGCTGTAACCGTAATAGTTATTATGACATTTATTGGTATAATATCTGGTGCAGTGGCACTGGTTATAAAAGGCTTTATTACCTGGTTTAACGAAATAAAATTGAAAGAAGCCTTAAAAGAAAAAGCTCATGAAATGGAAATGGCTTTGATAAAATCGCAGCTTGATCCACATCTTTTATTCAACACCATCAATAACATAGATGCATTAATTTTAAAAGATGCGGTGGCTGCATCAGACTATTTGAATAAATTATCCGACATAATGCGGTTTATGCTTTACGAAACAAAGCCCGATCAAATCCTCCTTTCCAAAGAAATTGAATACATAGAAAAATATATAGCACTGCAAAAAATAAGAACGGCGAACAGAGATTATGTGCACTTTACAATAACCGGAAATGTAGGCAGTAAGTACATTGCACCAATGATATTTATTCCGTTTATTGAAAATGCTTTTAAACATACCAATAATAAAAAGCTCGAAAATGCCATTTCTATTGATATATGTGTAAAGGCACAGAAAATAGAGTTTAGATGTAAAAACAAGTTTGATTCAAAACCATCGGCTAAACAACCTGATAGTGGATTGGGTAACGAACTTATTCAAAAACGGCTAACCCTCATTTATCCGGAAAAACATATTCTCGAAGTAAATAAAACAGATGACCTTTACAGCGTAGACTTAACAATTCTCAATGGATAAATATACCTGCATCATTATTGAAGATGAGCCCCTGGCCCTGGAAAAAACAAAGGACTTTGTAAACAAAGTTCCTTTTTTGTTTTTAAGTGCAACCTTCGACAATGCACTTACCGGGCTTACCTATTTAAATAACAACAAAGTAGATGTACTTTTCCTTGATATCAATATGGATGAATTATCCGGTATAGAATTACTTGTAAGTTCAAAAATAAACAGCCAGGTCATCATTACAACCGCCTACCAGGAATATGCTTTAAAGGGCTACGAACTGCAGATAACAGACTATCTTTTAAAACCGTTTACATTTAATCGCTTTTTACAGGCCGTAAATAAAGCACAGGAAAATATAGTTCATCGTACTTTAGATGCCCAGCCCGACTTCGTTTTCGTAAAGACAGAAAACCGGCTGGAGAAAATCATGATTAATGAAATTGTGTACATTGAAGGGATGAGAGATTACCTTAAAATCCATACGGTGAATAAAAAGATAATGACCCTGCAAAATTTCAGTGAGCTTGAAAAGTTAATCCCTTCCACTTTAGTATGCAGGGTACATAAATCGTACATGGTTGCACTAAATAAAATCGACTCAATTGAGCGCAGCAGAATAAAAATTGCAGATCAGTTGATCCCCATTTCAGAAACATACAAAGAGTCTTTCTTTCAACTCATTAACAACCGGTAATAACCTTCCAATATTTTGCAGACTAAAATCATCAGCATGCAGACATCTTAACCCGCTTTGCATATCCCAATTTTACCCCCCAACTCCTTCATATACTTTTGTTCAAGTTAAATAATAAAAAAACTTTAAAACAAAAATTATGAAGAAACAAGTACAAACAGGACTCATACTGGCTATGATTTTCCTATGCTCAAATTCGTTTGGTCAAACAGTAGCACTGGGTTCAGAAAAAGTAAAAGATGAAACAAAAACCGCAAAAACCTACCTGGACCTTATGGTAAATGTGGTGAGCTCAAACCTCAATTACGGAGGAGCTAACAGCGACCTGTCTAATTACAAAAAATCAAATAACGGCATACAGGCCGGGGCATCGTTTCAGGCAGGTATCACCCCATCCTTTTCACTTGTTTCTGAGTTGTATTTCATGCGCAAGGGCGGCAAATTAAAAGCAGGTAACCCTTTAACTATTACCGAATCAACACTTCATTTAAACACATTGGAATTACCCGTGCTGGCCCGCTTTCATTTTGGTAAATTTTATGTAAATGCCGGTCCTTCCATCGCTTATGCACTTAGTGGCGACTGGAAAATTGATGGCAAGTCTACCAACCTATCGTTTAACAATACTACCCAAGGTTATAAGCGTTTTGATGCCGGTATCCAGGCTGGTGGAGGCGTTGAGTTTCCATTTAAACAGAAGCGCATTGCTTTAGACATCAGGTACAATTATGGTTTAACCAATATCTCTTACAACAAAGAAATATACAA
>JANYCO010000305.1 GCA_025360235.1 Cytophagales bacterium | reverse complement strand
CCAGCAAAGATAAAATAGTGCTGTAGATAAAATAATAGAAATATAGATACTTTCAACGGGTATATCTTTTGAAGATTCAGGATCTATTTTTAAAGCTCCTTTGGCGTGTAAGTTCATTGCGATTACTACGAATGCGTTATTGGCAAAATGCATCAACATTGAAACTAATATATTTCCGGAAGTAATATACAGGTAGCCTAGGACTATTCCCAATAAGAAACGAGGGAAAAATCCAAAAAATTGAAAATGTATAAAACTAAATATAAAGGCACTTGCAAAAACGGCGATGTGGATATTATTGGTAGCTTTTAGTAAACTGTTTTGAAGGATTCCCCGGAAAACCAATTCTTCTGAAAGTGCCGGGAGTAGCGCCATTGTAAAAAGTATTAATAACATTTCTCCTGTAGAATTGTAGATAACAATTAATTTAGTTGCCACAGCAGCCTTGTCTTCCATTGCTCGCATGCTTGTTTCCAGGGTATTCCATGAGGTAGGCAATTGGATGTTTTTATTCCAGTCGCCTATTATTCCTATCAATGGCATTACAATAAAGGTTATGCATAAGGCAGCTATTAGAAAAGGCAAAATCTGTTTCCATGAAGGAATGAAAATGTCCATTTTTAATTCTTTTCTTATAAAAAAAACATACAGGAGAGGTAATATAATCATACCTGTTATTGTTCCTCCAATTTGGCCAACCAGAATCGTGTTTTTTACAACAAGTGATGTTCCTGAAAGAATAAGTCCCGTTTCTGTTGGGGATTTGCCCAAATAAAGGCACATTAAGATGGTGCCAAATCCGCTGGCTATAAATAAAAAGCCAAAAGCAACTAAAATACTACTCAATAAGGCGAGTGGCCAGCTAATTTTCCTTTCTTCCAGACTGTGATTATTGCTCATTAAAGCGTAAATTTACAGTAAATAAATAAATTATAAGTTATTAATTATGAATTTAATTATAAACTAAAAATTCATAACTCAGCATTCATAACTTAATTTAGTATGGTAAAAATAGGGAAAATCGAGTTAGGGGAGTTTCCATTGCTTCTTGCACCTATGGAAGACGTGAGTGATCCTCCGTTTCGTGCGGTGTGTAAGGAGAATGGCGCGGATCTTATGTACACAGAATTTATCGCTGCTGATGGACTCATCCGTAATGCAGATAAAAGTGTGCAGAAACTTGATATATACGATTACGAAAGACCTATTGGAATTCAGATTTTTGGAGATAAAATCGAAGCGATGCGCGAAGCCGCTGGTATAGCCGAAGCTGCTGGCCCTGATTTACTTGACATTAATTATGGTTGTCCAGTAAAAAAAGTAGCATGCAAAGGTGCAGGTGCCGGAATTTTACAGGACTTACCAAAAATGCAACGCATGACAGAAGAAATTGTGAAGCGTTGTGGTTCAATACCGGTAACGGTAAAGACTCGTCTCGGTTGGGACGACAGTACAAAAAATATTAAAGAAGCTGCTCAACGCCTGCAAGACGTAGGTGTGCAGGCCCTCACGATACATGGACGTACAAGAGCACAGCTCTACAAAGGCGAAGCAGACTGGACGCTGATTGCAGAAGTAAAAAATATGCAATCGATTACGTTTCCAGTTTTTGGAAACGGCGATATTGACTCTCCGCAAAAGGCATTAGAATACAGAAGGCTTTACGGTGTGGATGGCATTATGATAGGCCGCGCTGCTATTGGTTATCCATGGATTTTTAATGAGGTAAAACATTACTTCAATACCGGAGAACTTTTGCCTAAGCCAGATATGAAAGAAAGAATCCGGATCTGTAAGAAACATCTGGACCGGGCGATAGAATGGAAGGGAGAGAAAGTTGGAATTTTTGAAATGCGGATGCACTACACCAATTATTTCCGTGGCATTGCTGATTTTAAACCTTATCGCCAAAGACTGGTGGAAGCAAAATCTTTTGTTTTGGTGAATGAGATTTTGGATGAGGCTGTGGAGAAGTTTGAATTTGCGTTTTAGTGGGGTATTCGGACTTTATGTTTTATAGAAACTAGTGATCTGTTGAAGGCGGGGCCACGGAGTGTAATTTTTAGATATAATTTTTTAAATTTCTATGTTTCACTTTAGGGAAACTTTTTGTATATTTGTATGGGTGATAAAAAACAGAAGAACAGGAATATTACGTTTTTCAAGAATTACTTTCAAGGATTCTTTGACAAACAATCAGAAAAAGTAAAAGCCAAAATTGTTTGGACTTTTGATTTGGTGGAAGACTTGCAAAGGTTCCTGAAATATATTTAAAGCACATTGAAAATACAGATGGGCTTTATGAAATCAGAGTTCAAATGGGGAGTGACATTTTTCGTATTTTCTGTTTTTTTGATCAAGGGCAATTGGTTATTTTGGCAAACGGTTTCCAGAAGAAAACGCAAAAAACACCAAAAAAAGAAATAGAATTAGCACTTAAGATAAAAGCAGAATATGAAAGCGAAAAATAAAAATTTAACAACACTTGAAGAGTTTAAAGAAAAAAACTACGGAAAGCGTGGAACAAAAAAACGTGATGAACTTGAAGCTGGTTATGAAAATT
>JANYCO010000106.1 GCA_025360235.1 Cytophagales bacterium | reverse complement strand
CCATTCCCTTCAGAAACATTTTTTCATTTGCAAGAATTTCTACCATTGCCTTATTTCTATATTCAGGAGTAGATATACTAAGTGTATTGCTCAAGGCATGAGCATTGTTGTACATGGCTAAAAAATGTGGTTCTATTTGCTTAAAGAGCAATAAAATATTATCACTATTATTGACTTTATTTTCCAGCGTATCGAGATTCCCTGATTGCAAACCAGTATGATAAGTATGCCAAATCGCCAGGGCATCATCCAATTCTTTTTTTTGAATCTCTCTATTTAATGTATCAATATTATTGCTAAGTAAAATAACATTTTTACATATTTTTTGACTCAACATCCTTTGTCTCCCGGCAATATTTACTACCCTGGAATCACTGGATTGTTCACTCAGAGCAATCTGAACAAGTATCTGTCCTCCAATTGATAAAAGAGCAACAGCACTAAGGGCTATAATGTATAGCCGCGTAAATTTATTCGATACCTTTGTATCTATGTTATTACTCTTCATCCCGCACCCTCCTTTATATAAAGACCTAAATCAATACATACACAAATCCGTCTTCAATTTTAATCGGATAAACTTTTATTGAATAATCATCCCCACTTAAACACTCTCCTGATTTCAAAGAAAATGTTTTTTTATGAAAAGGACAAGCCACTTTTGGTTCTTCTTGCGTTGTCCCAATAATACCTCTTGATAAGATCATTTGCATCTTGTGTGGACAAAGATTTTGTGTTGCGTACCATTCGTTTTTACTGGTAAAATTAAAAACAGCCACTTGTTCCTCTTCCAGCAACACACAAGCCCCTCCATTCTCAGGAACATTTTCAGTTTTACAGGCTTTCTTCCATTTTATATCTTTCTCGGTCGTTACCATTTTGTAATTGTTAATGGTTAATGATTAATTGTTAATGATTTTATTTTAATTTTAATTCTTAATTTTTAATTGCGAGTTTGCTTCCCCATCCTTCCGGAAATTTCTGACCACGTTCTTCTTTAAAAGCCATTTCCGGATCTGGTTTATCTGAATTCACAAAGTGAGAGAATCGTTTTCTCAATTCAGGATTTTCTACTACTTCTTTCCATTCACAGTTATAAGTACTAACCATAAACGCCATTTCTCTTTCCAACTCCTCTGCAATTCCAAGACAATCATTTATAATTACATCTCTCAAATAATCAATACCACCTTCCATTTTATTTAACCAAGGAGCTGTTCTTGTCAATGGGTCTGCGGTACGGATGTAAAACATTAAGAAACGGTCAATGTATTTGATACAGGTTTCTTTGTCAATATCGGTGGCAAAAAGTATAGCGTGTTGTGGTTTCACTCCACCATTTCCACAAACATATAAATTCCAACCTTTCTCTGTAGCAATAATTCCAAAATCTTTCGACTGCGCTTCAGCGCACTCTCTGGTACAACCAGACACCGCAGATTTTAATTTATGAGGAGATCTTAATCCTCTATAACGCCCTTCAACTTCTATTGCAAATCCAACAGAGTCTTGTACTCCAAAACGACACCAGGTAGATCCAACGCAACTCTTAACGGTACGTAATGATTTAGCGTAGGCATGGCCACTCTCAAAACCAGCATTGATAAGTTCTTCCCAGATATCAGGCAATTGATGTACCTGTGCCCCAAATAAATCTATTCGCTGACCTCCTGTAATTTTACAGTACAAATTATATTTCTTAGCTACTTCACCAATTACTATTAATTTCTCTGGTGTAATTTCACCTCCGGGAATTCTGGGCACTACTGAGTAACTTCCTCCTCGCTGGATATTTGCTAAAAAACGATCGTTAGTATCTTGTGTGGTAGCATGCTTCTTTTCAAGTACCATTTCATTCCAGGTACTAGCCATTATAGATGCTACAGCCGGTTTACAAATTTCGCAGCCACTGCCTTCCCCGTACTTTAAAATCAAATCGTCAAAGGTTTTAATTTTATGGAATTTTACTAAATCCAATAGCTCTTGTCTTGAGTAATGAAAGTGTTCGCACAATTCTGTTTTCACTATTTTGCCTTGAGATTTCATAGTCTCTTTAACAAGATCCACAATCATAGGCTTACAGCCACCACAGCCCGTTCCGGCTTTAGTGCATTTCATTACTTGTGTGGCATCGGTAAAATCATTATCAACTACAGCACTGCAAATCGTTCCTTTCGAAACATTTTCACAGGAACATATTAAGGCTTCATCCGGCAGAGACATTACGCCACTTCCTCCACCTTCAGAACCACCACGAGAACCTAATATTAAGTCT
The DNA here is from genome assembly GCA_025360235.1 of Cytophagales bacterium. GTDB lineage: Bacteria > Bacteroidota > Bacteroidia > Cytophagales > Cytophagaceae > JANYCO01. The sequence continues at coordinate 346 of JANYCO010000106.1, read as the reverse complement.
TCAGGATTTGGTGGAAGTACAATAGAGTTTTTCACTGTTTGCAAAAGCATATTATAGCTTTCTGCTTCACCTACCAATATTCCTCCTAAAAGTGTTTTACCATCTTCTGAAACATTTATTCTTTTATAAATTCCTTTTACTTTATCCTGAAATACAATAGAGCGACTGCCTGCTGTGGTTCCAAAACAATCACCAAAACTTGCTACGTCAACGCCGATCAATTTCAACTTGGTTGACATATCAAAGGCCGAAAATTCCTTTTCGCCTCCAATTAAATTAGTAGCCACTATATCGGCCATTTCATATCCAGGCGCTACCAGACCATATATCATGCCTTCATGCAAAG